>JBFZDU010000521.1:0-6405 GCA_041307205.1 Gammaproteobacteria bacterium
GGTAGCTGCGCAGCCTTGTCCGGGCTTAGGGGAACACCACGTCGAAGACGATGGAAACCGAAGTCGTGGTCCCCTCGATGTCAGTCAGGATGGCACGTATCACCGCTGCAGGCCCGCGACATACCGGTCGAAGTCCGGAAAACGTCCGGCGATGTCACTGCCGGTGAACTCAGCTTGCCAACCGTCCGCGGTGGTGAACAGGCGGATGCATTTGAAGTGCGGCGCACTGCCCATGTCGAACCAGTGCATGGTGTCGGCCGGGACACTGATCAGGTCGCCGGCCTCGCACAACACCGCGTACACCTGGTTGCCGGCGTGCAGGTAGAACAGGCCCGAGCCGTCGACGAAGAACCGCACCTCGAAATCGGCATGGGTATGCTCGGCCAGGAACATACGGCGGAATTCGTCCTTGCGGGGGTTGTCCGGCTGCAGTGCCACCACGTCTACCGACTGGAAACCGTACTGCGCGTTGAGCCGCTCGACCGAGTCATGATAGGCAGCCAGCACTTTGTCCTGGGCGGCGTCTGCGCCGAGCCGACGGTCCGCCGCCCAGCGCTCGAATTGCACCCCCAAGGCGCCAAGGCGGGCCTGGATGGTTGCGAAGTCATCGAGTTGTTCAAGGGGTTCGGCAGTATCGCTGTAAATGGTCAGGGCGGTCATCGGGCCAATCCTCGCAGTCGCAATTCACATTCGAACAGGAACTCGAAGGCCTCCACGTGCCGGAGCGCGTCGTTCACGGTGCGGCCCCAGGTGTAGAAGCCATGCCCGGCGATCAGGTAACCGTGGATCGGGGGATGATGGTCCATCCAGGCGTCGACCGCGGCGGCCAGGCGTGGGATGTCCTGATTGTTGGGAAAGACCGGCACTGTGACGCTGCACAGGTGCGTGTCGACCCCTGGAAAGGCCTTCAGCAATTCGTAGTCCTGCAGCACCAGCGGGTCGCGGCTGAGCCGCGACAGCAGGGTTGCATTCACCGTGTGTGGATGCAGCACGCAGGCAATCTCGGGGAAGCGTCCGTACAGTTGCACGTGCAGCGCCGTCTCGGCCGAGGGGCGACGCTGGTCCAGGCTGTTGCCGGTGGCATCGGCGAGCAGGATGTCCCCCGGGCCAAGGCGGCCCTTGTGCCGGCCTGATACGGTCAGCGCCAACTGGCCGTCCGCCAGGCGCGCGGAGAAATTGCCGCTGGTGGCGGGTACCCAGCCACGCTCGAACAGGAACCGCCCCGCGGCGATGAGTTCGTCGGCGGCGCGCTCGAAATCCTGTGCCATGACCTCAGAGTGGCGCCAGTTCCGTTATGGGTGTGGCGTTCTTGGCGTCGACCTTGGCGTACAGGTCATACAGCGCCGCCTGCAGGGCCTCCTCGATCACCGGGTGGTAGAATGGCATCTGCAACAGTTCGCCGACGGTCGCCCCGCGTTGGATGCTCCAGGCCAACAGATGGCCCAGGTTCTCACCCTTGGGGCAGATCATTTCGCTGCCCAGCAATTGACCGCTGGCCTGGTCGGCGTAGACTCGGATCAGCCCTTTGTTCTTGCCCATAATCATGGCGCGCCCGACCGGGCCCATCTGGATCTGCCCGATGGCCGTGGTGGCGGGGTCCAGGTCCGCGAAGCGCGCTCCGACCTGCACTATGTTAGGGTCGCAGAAGGTGATGGTGAGCGGGGTCTTGCGGCGGAAGGCCGCGAGCCGGTCGCTGATCGCGTTGTGGCCGGCGATCCGGCCCTCGTCGCCGGCCTCGTGCAGCAGCGGGCGGCTACCGGTCACGTCACCGGCGATGAACACCGGCAAATCACCGATCTGCATGGTGTGCGGATCGAATACCGGAATGCCCTGGGTGTCCAGCGGGGCGCCCAGGGATTCCAGACCGAGCTTGTCGAGATTGGGCCTGCGCCCGAGGCTGGCGAACACGCGTTCCACCTCGACGCTTTGCGGGCCCGCGCTCACCCGGAGCAGCCCGTTGCTGCCGTTGCTGAGTTTGGCCGGGTGACCCAGCCACAACGGCAGTTCCTTGCCGATGATGTCCACTGCCGTCGTGGCGACTTCCGGGTCGCTCAACCCACCGACGCTTTGCAGTTGGTCGATGCCGACCACCTCGAGGCCCATGCGCTTGAGCGACTGGCCGATCTCCAGACCGATTACGCCGAGGCCGATCACCGCCACGGATTTCGGCAGGTCTTCGAGGTCGAAGAACTCGTCCGAAGTAATGATGCGATCGCGGAACGGCGCCCAGGCCGCGGGCAGGATCGGGCGCGACCCGGTAGCGATGATCACGCGCCCGGCACGCACCCGCTCGCCGTTGTCGATCTCCAGCAGGTCGGGTGCGAGGAACCGGGCATAGCCGGCGATGAAGTTCTCTTCCGGCAGCTTGTCGGTGCTGTTGGAGAGCACCCGGTCGACGAAGGTATCGCGCAAATCCTGCACGTACTCCATGGCCTCGGCGAGGCTGAGGTTCAGGTCCTCGTGGCCCTCGATGCCATAACGGTTGAACATGTTGCGGCGGTGAAAGTCTTCGGCGACCTGGATTACCGCCTTGGAAGGCATGCAGCCCACGCGCGCGCAGGTGGTGCCCAGGGCGCCGCCATTGATCAGCACAAAGGACTTGCCCGAGGGGCGTACCTTGCCCAAGGCATACAGCCCGGCGCTGCCGGACCCTATGATGGCGACATCGACCTTGCGTTCTGCCACGAGTGACTCCTTAGCGATCAACGACTGGGCCCCAGCTAATGGGGGTGGATTGTAAACCGCTTGATGGCGATGTCAGCCCTTGGTGACGACTCGCCGGCCGTCATCGGTGGCGCTCGCGCTGCGGTCCGGCATGCTTTTGGTAGCTGGCCACTACCAATCCGGATACATCCGTCCGGGATTGAAGATGCCGTGCGGGTCGAAGGTGCGTTTCAGCCCGGCGTGCAGGCGGGCGCGCACCGCGTCCAGCGGATGGAACACCTCGCTCGCCGCCCCGCCGTGGCGGAACAGGGTTGCATGGCCGCCGTGTCCGGCCACCTCGGCGCGCAGGACTGCCGGATCAGTGTCGCTGTACACCCAACGCTGCGCGCCGGCCCAGTCGAGCACACTGTCGTGTTCGCATGTCAGACGGGCGGTGGCGGGTGGCAACGACAGCCGCCACAACGCCCGGTTGCCTTGCTTGGCGGGTTCGAAAAATGCCAGGCGCTGGTCGCGCAGGTCGGTCCAGATGGCGTTATCGGCATCTTCCCCCCCGACCTGCCCGGTCCAGGCGGCCACTCCAGTGGCGTTGCCCGAGAGCCGCAAGTACAGACTGCCGTCCAGGTGGCAGGCCCCGGTGAGGGGTGCCGGCCGGTTTGCCAGCTCGCGCATACGGGCGAGGGCCGCGTCCCGGCCGAGTTGCAGCACCCGGGTGCATTCGCGGTCCGGTCCGGGCAGGACTTTGACCGAAATTTCCAGCAGGATGCCCAGGGTCCCCAGGGCGCCCGCCATCAGGCGCGACAGGTCGTAGCCGGCGACATTCTTCATCACCTGGCCGCCGAAACGCAGGCTGTGCGCGTTGCCGTCGAGGATCTTCACCCCCAACACCAAGTCGCGCGGGGCGCCGCCCCAGGGCCGGCGCGGACCTGCCAGGCCGCTGGCCACCGCGCCGCCCAGGGTGGCACCCGGGCCGAAGTGCGGGGGTTCGAAGGGCAGGGTTTGGCCGTGCGCGGCGAGCAGGGCTTCCAGTTCCGTCAGGGGTGTACCGGCGCGGGCGGTCAGCACGAGTTCCGTGGGCTCGTAGCTGACCACGCCGGCGTGGTCGCGCAGGTCCAATTCGGTGCCGTCGACCGCGCGACCGTAAAAGCCCTTGGTGTCGCCGCCGCGCAGTCGCAGTGTCTGCCGGGCGCCCGCAGCCTCGCGGACGCGCGCCGCCAGTTCCGCTTCGTGGTCGCCTGCCATGTCAGAAGCGGTCCAGGTGCGGGAAACGCAGTTGGCCGTGATGCACGTGCATGGCACCGAACTCGGCGCAACGCGCCAGGGTCGGTATGGCCTTGCCCGGGTTGAGCAGACCAGGCGGGTCGAATACTGCCTTTACGGCATGAAACAGGGTCAGTTCCTCGGGCGGGAACTGCACGCACATCTGGTTGATCTTCTCCATGCCGACGCCGTGCTCCCCGGTGATGGTCCCTCCAACTGCGACGCAGAGTTCGAGGATCCGGGCGCCGAAAGCCTCGGCTCGGTCGAGTTCGCCCGGTCGGTTTGCGTCATATAGGATCAGGGGGTGCAGGTTGCCATCGCCGGCGTGGAACACGTTGGCCACGCGCAGTCCAAACTCGTCCGACATCTGCGCTATTTCGGTCAGCACCTGCGGCAGGTGTTTGCGCGGGATGGTGCCGTCCATGCAGTAGTAGTCTGGGGATATGCGTCCGACCGCGGGAAAGGCCGCCTTGCGCCCGGCCCACAAGCGCAGCCGTTCGGCATCGTCAGCGGCGGTGCGCACCTCGGTTGCACCGGAGCGCAGCAAGAGCTCGCGGACGCGGGCAATGTCTTCGGACACCTCGGCGTTGCTGCCATCGACCTCGCACAGCAGGATGGCTGCCGCGTCCACGGGGTAACCCGCGTGGACGAAGTCCTCCGCCGCCCGCAACGCCGGGTTGTCCATCATCTCCAGCCCGGCCGGCAGGATACCCGCAGCGATCAGGTCGGCCACGGCCTGGCCCGCTTGGCCCACCGCGTCGAAGGCCGCCATCACCACCTGGGCACGTTCGGGGACAGGCAGCAGTTTGACTGTCACCTCGACCACTATGCCCAGCATGCCCTCGGAACCGGTCAACAGTGCCAGCAGGTCGAACCCCGGCCCGTCCAGCCCGCCGCCACCGATGGTTACCAACTCCCCATTGATGGTGACCAGCTTGAGTTCGAGCAGATTGTGCACCGTCAGGCCGTATTTCAGGCAGTGGACGCCGCCAGCATTCTCGGCCACGTTGCCGCCGATCGAGCAGGCAATCTGCGACGAGGGGTCGGGCGCGTAGTACAGCCCGTGCGGGCGGGCCGCCTCGCTGATGGCGAGATTGCGCACCCCCGGTTGCACACGGGCCCGGGCGTTGGCGATGTCGAGATCCAGGATGCGGTTGAAACGCGCCAGCGACAGCAGCAGCCCGTCTTCGCGTGGCAGGGCGCCGCCTGACAACCCGGTCCCGGCGCCCCGCGCCACCACCGGGACACCTTCGTCGCGGCAGATACGCAGCACCGCCTGGACCTGTTCCACCTTGGTGGGCAGGGCCACCAGCAGGGGAACGTGCTGGTAAGCGGCGAGGCCGTCGCACTCGTACGGTCGCAGCTCGTCCTCGGCACTGATCAGTTCCCCGGCATCCAGCACCTCCAACAGCAGCGACTTGAGGCGCTCCTTGGTGCCGGTAGGGGGTGGCTGAATCGGGTCGGCGGTGAGGTTCATGTCTAGGATTCTTGCAGAAAGCCCACGCACTGTTAACTGCCGGAGGCGGTGATAAGGCCTGTCCCGTACAGGGAAATGGCATTTCTTGGTACTGCGCCGAGCGGGCTGCCGCCGCCAGTGACTCGGCCGGAAAAGCAGGACGCCATCGTAGCGCATCAGGAGGCAATGGGTATGGGCGTAAGCCAGGGCAAGCCGCAGGGGGCGCCGACGCCGCGGTTATGCCACTTAAGCAGAAAGGCATCAGCGGCAGCGAGCATTGGCTGGCGGCCAAGTGCCTGGCTTGCTGAATCGCGGCGGTGGATCCGCGTGGGCGAGTGGGGCGACCCTGGGTCGCCCCACTGATTCAGGTCATTCCTTCTGGCCCGCCATGTACAGCCAGGTGTTGACGACGGTATCCGGATTCAGGGAAACACTGCTGATGCCGCGCTCTACCAGCCACTTGGCCAGGTCCGGGTGGTCCGACGGGCCCTGGCCGCAGATGCCGACGTACTTGCCTTGGGCGCGGCAGGCGCTGATGGCCAGGTCCAGCATCTTGAGCACCGCGGGGTTGCGTTCATCGAAGGCCTGGGCGACCAGCGACGAGTCGCGGTCCAAGCCCAGGGTCAGTTGGGTCATGTCGTTGGAGCCAATCGAGAAGCCGTCGAAGTGTTCCAGGAAGGCGTCGGCCAGCACGGCGTTGGAGGGCAACTCGCACATCATGATCAGGCGCAACCCGTTTTTACCGCGCTCCAGGCCGTTCTCCTTGAGCGCCGCCACGACGGCGGCGGCCTCGGTGGTGGTCCGTACGAACGGGATCATCAACTCGACGTTGGTGAAGCCCATCTCGTCACGCACCCGCTTCATCGCCTCACACTCCCAATCGAAGCATTCGCGGAAGGATTCCGACACGTAGCGCGAGGCGCCGCGGAATCCGATCATCGGGTTTTCTTCGTTTGGTTCGAAACGCCTGCCGCCGACCAGGTTGGCATACTCGTTGGATTTGAAGTCCGACATGCGCACGATCACGG
>JBFZDU010000522.1:0-6279 GCA_041307205.1 Gammaproteobacteria bacterium
ACCGGCAGCATGGGCATACCGACCTTGGCGTATTCCTCCGAGCGGTGGATGGCCAGGGCCCAGAAGTGCGGCGGCGTCCAGGTGAAGATGATCAGGAACAACAGCAGTGCCCCCGGATCGGCCGAGCCGGTCACCGCGCACCAACCCAACACCGGCGGGGCGGCCCCAGCCGCACCGCCGATCACGATGTTCTGCGGCGTCGCCCGCTTCAGGTACATGGTGTAGATCACCGCGTAACCGATCAGCGACAGAAAGGTCAGCACAGCGGTCAGGGTGTTGACGAAGGCCACCAGCAGGAACATGGCGATCGCCCCGATGGCGAGCGCGAACAGCAGCGCCTCGCGGGTCCCCAGCTGACCCTGCGGCAACGGCCGGCGATGGGTGCGACCCATGATGGCGTCGATCTTGCGATCGACCACGTGATTGATCGCCGCCGCCGAACCGGACGCCAGCCCGATCCCCAGGGTGCCGAAGACCAGGATGTCGAGCGGCACCATGCCTGGTGCGGCGAGGAACATGCCCACCACCGCGGTGAAGACGATCAGCGCCACCACCTTGGGCTTGGTCAGTTCCAGGTAATCGCGCCAACTGGTGGTTGCGGCCGGGTTCAGTGTGGTCGTCGCCATGATTGGTAGTTCAGCAAGACAAGTGAAAGAAGCAACAGTGCCGCCGTCGCGTTGTGTGCCACGGCCACGGCCAGGGGCAGGAACAGCACCACATTGGCTATGCCCAGTGCCACTTGCGCGATCAGCAACACCCCGACCAGCGCGCCAGTGCCGCGCAGGCCCGAAGCGCCGGATGTTAGCAGGCGCAGCGCCAGCCAGCCCAGGTAAAGGAAGGTCAGCAGGGCACCGATTCGGTGCGCCAGGTGAATGGCGGTACGCGCTTCCGCGTGCAGCACGCCATATTCGTAGTTGACACCCAGCCCGCGCCACAGCACGAAGCCTTCGCGGAAATCGGTTTCCGGCCACCAACTGCCCTGGCACTGCGGAAAATCCGGGCAGGCCAGCGCGGCATAGTTGGCGCTGGTCCAGCCACCCAGGGCGATCTGCCCGACCAGGATCAGCAGGCCCAGTAGCGCCAGGGCACGCCAATCGCCGCGGGGCGGCGCGGCGGGCGGCGGCCGCGCCCCGCTACGCAGCGCCAGCAACACCAGCAGCGACAGCGTGGCGAAGCCGCCCAGCAGGTGTCCCATGACCACCACCGGCTTGAGCTGCAGGGTCACGGTCCACATGCCGAGCAGGGCCTGGAAGGTCACCAGCCCCAACAACAGGATTGGCAGCCACACCGGCTGCCCGGGCACCCGGCGGCGCCGCCAGGACCATACCGCGATCGCCAGGATCACCAGCCCCAGGGCCCCGGCAAAATAACGGTGCACCATCTCGTTCCAGCCCTTGTGGGGCTCCAACGGACGTTGGTCCAGGTAGGCCTTGTTGGTGACCTGGTCCTCGTGCGCCGGCACCACCAGCTTCCCATAGCAACCCGGCCAGTCCGGGCAACCCAGACCGGCGTCAGTGAGGCGCGTGTAGGCGCCCAGCACCACCACGACGAGGGCCAGCAAACAGGCAAAAATCACCAGGGCGCGGTAGCCCGTCGCGGGGTTCAAGGTCGGGGTCTCCAAGCTCAGCTCCTCGCCATCTCAACCGATCTGCGAGGCCTTGAGCAGCTTGCGCAGGTCCTTGAGTACGCCCTGCAACGGCACCTCGGGCCCGTAGCTCATCATCAGGTTTCCCAGCGGGTCGACCAGCAGAAAATGCCCGCCATCGGGTACCACGCCGGCGGCGGCGACTTCGCCCAACAGGGTCGCGTCAGCAACGCCCGGCGCCACGGCCACCAGCAGGTCGGGGTGCGCCTGCAGCAAAAGCGCCCGGGCTTCGGTCGAGGGCATCGCCCCCAGCACCAGCAGGCGCTGGACTCGCGGCATGTCCTTGTTGACGCTGATCCGCACCTGGCGGGTGTCGAGCAACTGCCGCTCGCAGTCCGCCGCACAACCCTTTGGCGCCAGCACCAGATAGGTCCAGCGGCCGCGCAACCGGTCTGCGCCCAGGGTGTTGCCATCCTGATCCTGGAGCCCGGATACCGTCAGCGGCCGCGCCGGCACGACCAGTGCACCGGCATTGCTGGTGCCGCCGATGCCGTGCTCCCCGACGTAGTTCCAGACCACCCAGGCCGCGATCACCGGCGCCATGAAGACCAGGGCCAGCAGCACCAGCTGCAGGCGCCGGCGCCGCAGCGCCCGGCCGGAGACGGGTTCAAGGTGTTGTGGATCGGTCATCGGATGACTGCTCGACACGACGGGTGTTCACTCCCAGGTAGATGATCAACAGCGCGACCGCCAGGCCAAACCATTGCACCGCGTATCCGAGGTGCTTCTCCGGCGTCATGGTGGCAGCGGGACTCCAGTCGCGCTGCAACAGGCCGGGCTGGGATTCGTCCAGCACCAGGGCATAGGGCAGCAGTTCCTGGCCCAGGGCCGCGCCGAGCGCCGGCAGATCGAGGTGCTGCAGCACACTCACGGGGGCCAGTCCCAGCAACTCGCCGTTGTCCAACTTCAACCCGACCGAAGCGGGCCGGTCCAGTCGCCCGCGCAGCGTCATCCGACCCTCGGGCGCGCCCACCTCGGGCAACAAGTCCCGGGTCGGCCCGACCGCCACCCAGCCGCGGTTGACCAGCAACAGCGCCCGGCCGGTCCCCTCCGGGGCGAACAGGCTGAACACGTGATAACCCGCCCGCCCCTGATAGACGCGGTTGTCCAGCAGCCAGTGCCGCGCATCCAGGTAGCGCCCCACCACCTGCGCGGCCCGGAACCGGTCCTCCACAGCTACCCCGGCGGATCGGTTCAGATCCAGCACCTGCAGTTCGGTGCGCGCCGCCTGCTGATCGAACAACGCCTGCTTCTCCACCGCCCGGCTCATCTGCCAGAACCCCAGGCCCAATAGCAGGGGCCAGAGCAACGCGAAGACGACACTCGGGTACAGGGCGGGTCGAAAATCGAATCCGGCGATGCGCATGGAATCGTGCTGCGGAGGCGCCTGTTATACTGCGGCGATTCTCAGCCGGCGAGGTGCCATCGTGTGGGTCAAGGCCATCATAGTGATCATGTTCCTGGGCATAGTCGCCAGCCTCGCATCGGGCCTGGTGTACCTGGTCAGGGATCGGGGCGACTCGCGCCGCACCCTGCGCGCCCTGACTTGGCGGATCGGCCTGTCGGTCGGCCTGTTCGCGCTGCTGATGGTGCTGATAGCCACCGGCGTAATCACCCCGCACGGGGTGGTGCCTCAATCGCAGTGACCGGGGCGCCGGCAGGCGCCCCGGCACTCGGTCACAGCACGTAGACGAAAATAAACAGGCCCAGCCAGACCACGTCCACGAAGTGCCAGTACCAGGCCACGCCCTCGAAGGCGAAATGCTTTTCCGGGGTGAAGTGGCCCTTGGCCGCGCGCAGCATGATCACGATCAGCATGATGGTGCCGATGGTGACGTGCATGCCGTGGAATCCGGTCAGCATGTAGAAGGTCGAGCCGTAGACGCCCGCTTCCAGGGTCAGGTTCAGCTCCTGGTAGGCATGGATGTATTCATAGGCCTGGAAGCCGAGGAAGGTCGCGCCCAGCAACACGGTCGCGGCCAGCCACAGCACCGTCCTGGCCTGGTCCTTGGCCTTCAGGGCCCAATGCGCGAGGGTGATGGTGACGCCCGAGGTCAGCAGCAGAACGGTGTTCAGCGCCGGGATGCCCCAGGCACCCATGGAGGTAAACTCGCCGCCGACATTGCCGGGGCCGTTGGTCGGCCAGGCCTCGGAATAGCTCGGCCACAGGACCTGGTGGGTCATCAGCTTGGAATCGGCGATTCCGAGCAGCCAGGGCACTGACATCTCGCGGGTGTAGAACAAAGCGCCGAAGAAGGCGGCAAAGAACATCACCTCGGAGAAGATGAACCACATCATCCCCTGGCGGAACGAGCGGTCGACCTGCTCGTTGTACTGGCCCTGCAGGCCTTCGCGGATCACGGTGCCGAACCAGCCGAACATCATGAAGAAGATGATGCCCAGGCCGACCAGCAGGACCGGAAACCCGGTATCGCCGCCGCTGTTGAACGCCATGGCGGCGCCGATGACCCCGGTGAACAGCCCGATGCTGGCCACGATCGGCCAGTGGCTGCCATGGGGCACGTAATAGTGATCACCTGTATGGGCCATTGCACACTCCCCTGGATGTTGCCCGGCGGCCAAGCCGCCTGATGGTCTTGGTCAATTCATGGCCTGGCCGGACACGTCGTAGAACGTGTAAGCCAGCGTTAAGGTCTTGACGTGCTCCGGCAGCCCGGGCGAGACGATGAAGCGCACCGGCATGTCCTTGCTCGCGCCTCCGTCGAGTGCCTGCTGCGTAAAGCAAAAACATTCGGTTTTGTTGAAGTACCGTCCCGCCACGCCCGGCGCGACGCTGGGCACGGCCTGTCCGACCATCGCGCGCTGGTTCGGGTTGCGGGCCAGGAAGCTGGTCGCATACAACTGCCCCGGATGCACCTGCATGCTGGCCACCTGCGGTGTCACGTCCCAGGACATCCCGGCATCGTTGTTGGCGATGAACTGCACGGTCACGGTACGTTCCAGATCCGGTTCGTAACGGGCGACCGCCTCGGCCTCGGCCAGCCCGCGGGTCTTGCCGTTCAGCCCCGTAAGCTCGCAGAAGACGTCGTACAAAGGCACCAGCACGTAGCCGAATCCAAACATGGCGACAGCCACCAGGGCCATCTTGCCGGCAGAACGCCCCAGTCCGGCAGCCTTGCTCACTGCTCCCCCCCGGGGATGTTCAGGAAGATGAAGACGGCATAGATGCCGAGTGCCACCAGCGCCAGCAGGATGGCCAGGCGCAGGTTAGAACGGCGTTTGGAAGTCGGGTCGCTGCGTTGCATGGCGGCTTGGTCCGACCCACCCCGACGGGGCGGGTCGGCGCTGGCTTACCTGATGTTCGGCGCTTCAGTGAAGCTGTGATAAGGCGGCGGCGACGGCAGCTGTTCGAACTCCAGGCCGGTGGCGCCCTCCCATACCCGGTCGGTCGCTTTCTCGCCGCCGCGGATGGTCTTGAACACCAGCCACACGAACATCAGCTGCGAGAAGCCGAACACGAAGCCGCCGATGGACGAGATCATGTTCCAGTCGGCGAACTGCACCGCGTAATCAGGAATGCGCCGCGGCATCCCGGCCAGGCCCAGGAAATGCTGCGGGAAGAACAGCACGTTCACCGAGATGGTCGAGATCCAGAAGTGCAGCTTGCCCAAGCGCTCGTCGTACATGTGGCCAGTCCACTTGGGCAGCCAGTAATAGGCGGCCGCCATGATCGAGTACACGGCGCCGGTCACCAGTACATAGTGGAAATGCGCCACCACGAAGTAGGTGTCGTGATACTGGAAGTCGACCGGCGCAATGGCCAGCATCAGGCCCGAGAACCCGCCGATGGTGAACATGAAGATGAAGCCGATGGCGAACAGCATCGGTGTCTCGAAGGTCATCGAGCCCTTCCACATGGTGGACACCCAGTTGAAGACCTTAACGCCGGTGGGTACGGCGATCATCATGGTGGCGTACATGAAGAACAGCACCCCCACGGTGGGCATGCCGACCGTGAACATGTGGTGCGCCCACACGATGAACGACAGGAAGGCGATCGACGCGGTCGCGTACACCATCGAGCTGTAGCCGAACAGCGGCTTGCGGGCGAAGGTCGGCACAATCTGCGAGACGATGCCGAATGCCGGCAGGATCAGGATGTACACCTCGGGGTGACCGAAGAACCAGAAGATGTGCTGGTACATCACCGGGTCGCCGCCGCCGGCGGCACTGAAGAAACTGGTGCCGGCGAACTTGTCGGTCAGCAGCATGGTGATGGCCCCGGCCAGCACCGGCATGGTGGCGATCAGCAGGTAAGCGGTGATCAGCCAGGTCCAGACGAACAGCGGCATTTTCATCAGGGTCATGCCGGGCGCCCGCATGTTCAGGATGGTCACCACCACGTTGATCGAGCCCATGATGGAACTGATCCCGAGCAGGTGGATAGCGAAGATCATGAAGGGGAAGCCTTCGCCCATCTGCAGCGACAGCGGCGGATAGAGGGTCCAGCCGGCTGCCGGGCCGCCGCCTTCCATGAAGAAGGTCGACAACATCAGGGTGAAACCGAATGGCAGGATCCAGAAGCTGAAGTTGTTCAGCCGCGGCAGTGCCATGTCGGGCGCGCCGATCATCATCGGGATCAGCCAGTTCGCCAGGCCGGTGAAGGCCGGCAT
>JBFZDU010000523.1:0-3406 GCA_041307205.1 Gammaproteobacteria bacterium
CCAGCCAGGGCGTCGCCCCGCACCGCCGCGTCTCCGGGCTGGACCACTTCGACAAGGTGGTGGACATCGACCAGTCGCCGATCGGGCGCACACCACGCTCCAACCCGGCGACCTACACCGGCCTGTTCTCCCCGATCCGCGACCTGTTCGCCAACGTACCCGAGGCGCGCGCCCGCGGTTACGGCCCGGGGCGCTTCAGTTTCAACGTCAAGGGCGGACGCTGCGAGGCCTGCAAGGGCGACGGGGTGATCCGGGTGGAGATGCATTTCCTGCCTGACGTGTACGTACAGTGCGACGTCTGCCAGGGCCGCCGCTACAACCGCGAGACCCAGGAGATCCGTTACAAGGGCCGCGCCATCGCCGAGGTGCTGGACCTGACCGTGGAAGAGGCGCTGGGTTTCTTCGCGGCGGTGCCGGTGCTGCGGCGCAAGCTGGAGACCCTGCTCGACGTGGGCCTGGGCTACCTGCAGCTGGGGCAGAACGCGACCACCCTCTCGGGCGGCGAGGCGCAGCGGGTGAAACTGGCGCGCGAGTTGTCACGGCGCGATACCGGCAACACCCTGTACATCCTGGACGAACCGACCACAGGCCTGCACTTCCACGACGTCCGGCAGTTGCTGGAAGTGCTGCACCGGCTGTGCGAGCACGGCAACACGGTGGTGGTGATAGAACACAATCTGGACGTGGTCAAGACTGCCGACTGGATCGTCGACCTCGGCCCCGAGGGTGGCGACGGCGGCGGGCGGATCATCGCCACCGGCACGCCCGAGCAGGTGGCGGCGCTGCCGGACTCGCACACCGGGCGGTTTCTCAAGCCGGTCCTGGCGCGCGACTGACGATCATCGCGTTGCGCACCACCCCACCTGATGAAAGAGGAGCGCGCTGTGCGCGACCTTCACTCTAGCCTGCAGGCGACGGATCGGCCCGAAACGGCACCACCCGCCCGCCGCTGTCCACCAGGTCCTCCAGCAGTGACGGCCTGGCTATCCCGAAACCCTGGCCGAAATCGACCCCGATGGTGCGGATCTTGCGCAACGCCGAGTCGTCGACCACGAACTCGGCGATGGTCCTCTTGCCCATGAAGTGGCCGATGTCGTTGATCGACCGGACCACCGCGTAGTCATTGGCGTCGGTCGCGATATTACGCACGAAGGCGCCGTCGATCTTCAAGACGTCGACCGGCAGCTCCTTGAGATAGGAGTAGGAAGCGAGGCCGCTGCCGAAATCGTCCAGCGCGATGGTGCATCCCAGGCCTTTGAGCGCGCGGAGAATACCGGCGGTGCGACCCAGATCCCCGACGGCCGCGGTCTCAGTCACCTCGAAACTGATCCAGCTCGGTTCGATTTGCTTGCGCCCGAACAACTCCTGTACGTAGTCCACGAAACTGGGGTCGCTAGCGGTCTGGCCGGACAGATTGACGGCGAAGTTGTGCAACTCATCCATCCGCGTCCGGTGGCTCGCCACCCAGTCGACCACGGTCCGCGTCACCCAGCGGTCCAGCGTCGCCATCCGGTTGTAGTCCTCGGCCGCACGAATGAACTCGCCGATATCCAGTGCCTCTCCCTGGCCATTCTCGATCCCGAGGAGCACCTCGTAGTGTCGCCGCAGCCCGGACTCCGGGCGTACCGGCACTATGGGTTGACAGCGCAACCGCAGGCGGCCGTGATCCAGCGCGTCATCGACCACTGCGACCCAGTGTGCGGATTCCTGGCGGCGCGAGATACCCGGATCGTCCGCGCGATATAGATAGGCCCGGTTGCCCCCGGTCGCCTTGGCCTCCGCCACAGCAGCCTCCGCCGCCCGCAACGCCGCCGGCCCGTCCCCCACCTGGTCCAGGCTGACCACACCGACACTGGCGGTCAGCGGCAAGGCCGTTCCCTGCCAGTCGAAATGCAGCCCCGCCACCCAGGCACAGATGGCATTCGCGCGGCGCTGCCCCACCGTCGTATCGACGCCGGGCAGCAGCACGCCGAAGCGATCGCCGCCGACGTGAGCCAGCGCCGGTTCCGTACCCAAGCGCTCCTCCAGCAGGCGCGCCACCGCCACCAGCAGGCGATCGCCGGTATCGTAGCCGTGAATCTCGTTGACCAGGCGAAACTGGTCCAAGTCGATCCACATCAGGATATCGCCTGGCGAGCCCGCGGACCTCGCGCCCAGCTGCCGTTGCAGTGCAACCTGGAACTGCACCCGACTGAGCAGCCCGGTGAGGGAATCATGGGCCGCCTGATGGGCGAGCTGCTCGCCCATCCGGGTCAGCATGGCGTCAGTGGCACGTTCCGTCACCGCCCGACCGTCGGGCCGCTCGAACTCGACGCGCCGTCTCAACACCCCGTTGGCGAGTTCGGACTGCACCATGTCGCGCGCCCGCACGCCACGCTGGTCGACCAGAGTGTAGAGTTGCCGGTCGTCACGAATCCAGGCAACCCGCAGGTCCTGCCGCCCCGGCGGTGCGTCGCGCAACTGCACCCGATCACCGACCGCCAGCTCGTCCACCCTGCTCAGGACCCGTTGCCAGGCCTGCTCGGATATCCCTTCGGGCGGCATCAGCGACGCCGTTTCGCCGCCGTCGCACCGCAACCGCGCCATGCGCACCAGGCGTTCGGCGGCACCTGCCGGGTCCTGCAGCTCGGCCCGAAACCGGCTCTCGATCTGGTGGCGGCGCAACGGGTCGAACGAGGTCGCGGCCAGTTCTTCGTGCAACTGCGCCAGCACCTCGTCGGCCGAAACCTTGGCGGAGTCCGCGGCATAGGCCTGGCCGCCCAGTAGGGCGACGATTGCGTCGAGCAGGTCCAGGCGCTGGCGGAACTCGGCCGTGTCGGCGTCGGCCCGCAGCTGCGCCAGTTCCAGCAGCGCTTGGTAGCCCTGGGTCAACATGTCCGGGACGATCTGCGGCACCAGCTGGTCCGCATAACGCCGATTCAGTTCATCCACCACCTCGTTGCGGATGCGGCGCATGCGTTCACGGCCCACGCTGGCCGCCACTACCCGCTCGACGTTGCGCTGATACTTGCGGCTCTCCTGGTCGACCAGCTGCTCTATGCCTTCCGCCACGGCCTGGTATTGTGCCTGATTCGGCACCCCCGACAGCAGGGGCTGCAGCCAGCTGGCGACCGCCCGGTTCAGGGCATCATCTCCGGGATCACCGGCCCCGAGCCCCCGCAACGCTTGCAGATGCCCCAGCCGGTCGAGGATCGCGCGCAGCGGGTGTGCTGGGTTGAGGAAAAAGGACTCGTCCGCCAGCGCCTCGCGGGCCAGTGGCTGTTGCAACTGATCCAGCCAGCCGGCCAGGCTGTCGGCACCCCCAAGTTCCTGGGTCACGAACCCGAGCAGCTCCTCTGCGAAGGCCTGCCGCTGTGCCTGGTAACCGGCAGGCGCGTTCACCGCGGGCCCCGGCGATCCGGTTTCG
>JBFZDU010000524.1:0-22900 GCA_041307205.1 Gammaproteobacteria bacterium
CCCCCACGACCAGAAACAACTCGGTGCGCTCGGGGTCGTCGGAGATGCAGTCGGCCAGCTTGCCGGGCAGCGCCGGCCCCTGGGTGATCTTTTTGCGCACCACCTTGCGCCCCGCCCGCTGGCGGGCCTGGGCGGCAGCGATGGCCAGTTCGGCGATGGCCTCGCCCAGCGCCGGGTGCTGGTTCAACCACAGGCTGAAGGCATCCTTGACCACCCCGGAGACGAAGGGGGCGCACTCGCGCGAGGACAGCCGTTCCTTGGTCTGGCCCGAGAACTGCGGATCGGCCAGCTTTACCGAGAGGATGTAGCTGACGTTGTTCCAGACATCGTCCGGAGTCAGCTTGACGCCGCGTGGCAGCAGATTGCGGAACTCGCAGAACTCGCGCACCGCCTCGGTCAGACCGGTGCGCAGCCCGTTGACATGGGTGCCACCCTGGGGCGTAGGGATGAGGTTGACGTAGCTCTCGGTGACCGCCTCGCCACCCTCGGGCAGCCACACGACGGCCCAGTCGGCCGCCTCCGCATTGCCCTGCATGCTGCCAATGAAGGGATCGTCCGCCGGCAGGGTCTCGATGCCTGCCAGTTCACCCATCAGGTAGTCGCGCAGGCCGTCCTGGTAACACCACTCGTGGAACTCGTCGGTCCCTTCCTGAGCGAAGCGGATATGCAGCCCGGGGCAGAGTACCGCCTTGGCGCGCAGCACGTGTAACAGTGGTTTGACCGCGAACTTGGGCGAATCGAAGTACTTGGGATCGGGCCAGAAGCGCAGCCGGGTGCCCGTGTTGCGCTGGCCGACGCTGCCGACTTCTTCCAGATCCGAGGCCTTGTCGCCACCGGCGAAGGCCATGTTGTACTCCTTGCCGCCGCGCTTGACCCACACCTCCAGGTGTTT
The DNA here is from genome assembly GCA_041307205.1 of Gammaproteobacteria bacterium. Taxonomy (GTDB): domain Bacteria; phylum Pseudomonadota; class Gammaproteobacteria; order Chromatiales; family Chromatiaceae; genus JARRQB01. The sequence goes on from JBFZDU010000524.1 coordinate 893, forward strand.
GGACAGGGCATTGACCACCGATACCCCGACCCCGTGCAGGCCGCCCGAGAACCGGTAACTGGCGTTCGAGAACTTGCCGCCGGCGTGCAGCTTGGTAAGGATCACCTCGACCCCCGGAATACCCTGTTGCGGGTGGATATCCACCGGCATGCCACGGCCGTCGTCGGCGACCTCGACCGAACCGTCCTTGAACAGGGTCACCTCGATGCGCTGGGCGTAGCCGGCGATCGCCTCGTCGACGCTGTTGTCGATCACCTCCTGGGCCAGGTGATTCGGCCGCGAGGTATCCGTGTACATGCCGGGGCGCTTGCGCACCGGCTCCAGTCCGCTCAGGACCTCGATGGCGGAAGCGTCATAGGCGCTCATAGGACCGGCTCGGTCAGCCGCATCACTCGGTGTACTCGGTATACGGGTAAGCACCGCGCAGGTTGCCGCGCAACGCAGCGTCGATCTCGCGCATGGTCCTGGGCCTGACCCCGCCGCAGAAATAGGTGCGAGCCACTTCGCGCCGATAGCCCGCCAGGTCCGCGTCCAGGCTGCGCCATTTGGGCGCCTTGACCAGACGGACCGGCTCCGACCGCTCGGGGTGACCGTAAGCGTAGATCTTGTACTCGCGGGTATTGCAGCGCAGGCCTTCGTAAGTCGCGTTGTAGCCGCCGCCATCGGCCTTGATGATCAGCCAGTAACGGGGCACCCGATCCGATGCGTCGACGCTGATGCTGGGCTGGTGGGTATAGGCCGTCATGCCCGCCTGCAGCTCCTCCAGGTCCAGTTGGGTCAGTGCGTCGTCGGGCGGCAGGGAGGGGGGCTCCCCGCCGGACTCCACCCAGGGGGTGATCACGCTGTCGTCGAACGGCAGTTCGCCGCGTTCGGCGTCGGACCGGTAGTTCCAGAAAGGGTCGGTGGTATCGCGGGCGGTCAAAGGCGACGCGGCACCCAGACACAGGGCACAGGTTGTCAGGGCGACAATTAGCAGGCGCGGCGACATGGCAATCGAGGCGATGGGAATTGGGGTCGGAGTGTACACCCTCGGGTGTGCAGGTCTACAACCCTGCGCGATTGCCGCCGGTCACGCGCTGCGGTAGTGTGAAACCCCGCGTGGCGATCTCCCCTGCCCCCGCTCCCGCCGCGAGAGAGCGGGCGGCCAGAAACGGGTATGGCGCCATGCCCGCAAGCTTGGACTGAAGTTCGCAGAGACCGGTGCAATGGCGGAGCAGAAAACCGAGGACCTGAGCTTCGAGGCGGCCCTGAGCGCCCTCGAAGCGCTGGTCGAACGCATGGAGAGTGGTGACCTGAGCCTGGAAGAGTCGCTGCAATCCTTCGAACGTGGCGTACAACTCACCCGCACCTGTCAGCAGGCCCTGCGCGCGGCCGAGCAGAAGGTGGAGATCCTCAGCAACCCGGCAGTGGACGCGGCGCCTGAACCCTTCGATCGTGGTCCCTGAACCCGAGCTACAGGCCTACCTGGCGGCGTGTCGCGGTCGGGTCGAACGGGCGCTGGATCACTGGTTGCCGCGCGACCAGCTGGCCCCGCAGACCTTGCACGCCGCCATGCGCTACGCGGCGCTGGGTGACGGCAAGCGCATCCGGCCGATGCTGGTATATGGCGCCGGCCGGGCGCTCGGCGTTGCCGCCGAACGCCTGGATGGCCCCGCCTGCGCAGTGGAACTGATTCACGCCTATTCGCTGGTACACGACGACCTCCCGGCGATGGACAACGACGCGCTGCGACGCGGCCGGCCCACCTGTCACAAGGCGTACGACGAGGCGATCGCCATCCTCGCCGGCGATGCCCTGCAGACCCTGGCCTTCCAGGTGCTGTGCCGCGACCCCAAGCTGCAAGTACGGCCCGAAACCCGGCTGGCGATGTTGGACGCACTCGCCCTGGCCAGTGGTTCACGCGGCATGGCCGGCGGCCAGGCGCTGGACATCGCCGCGGTGGGTCGCCGCATCGATCTGGCGGAATTGGAAAACCTGCACATCCACAAGACAGGCGCCTTGATCCGGGCCAGCGTGCGCCTGGGCTGCCTGGCGGCCGAGGACGCCGCGGCCGAACCGGCCCAGGCCCTGGACCACTATGCCAAAGCCATCGGCCTGGCCTTCCAGGTGCAGGACGACATCCTGGACGTCGCCGGAGACACGGCCACCCTGGGCAAGACCGGGGGCAAGGATGCAGCGGCCGACAAGCCGACCTACCCGGCCCTGCTGGGGCTGGAGGCCGCCCGCGCCAAGGCCGGGGAGTTGGTCGACAACGCCTTGGAGTGGCTGCAGGATTTCGGCCCGGAGGCAGCGCCGCTACGCCAACTGGCGCGTTTCATCGTTGGGCGCAAGCATTGACGACACAGCTCATAACTTATCTTAGAAACACTTCATAATATATTGTTATTAAAGTATTTATAATACAAAGCCTATCCGACTACACCCACCGTCCCGGGCCACTTGGCAATTCCCATCGTGGTATCGGGCGCCGGCGCGCGGCATAATGCCAAGCTCGCTTGCCACATGGCCTGTCCGGTTGCCTTGCCGCCCGCCGGGCCGGTAAAATCCTGAGCAGTTTGCTCAACTTTTCAGGAGCCGGAGCCCAGCCCGGATTCAGCCGAATGAATGCAGTAACCCAAGGCGCCGCGGCCGCGGCCGACAGCATCGAAGACGTCCAGTCCAGCGCAGACACCCGCCGGATCGCTATCAACAAGGTCGGCATCAAGGACATCCGTCACCCCGTGCGGGTCAAGGACCGCAGCGAAGGCGAACAGCACACCATCGCCAACTTCAACATGTACGTGTACCTGCCCCACAACTTCAAGGGCACGCACATGTCGCGCTTCGTGGAGATCCTGAACAACCACGAGCGCGAGATCACGGTGGAGTCCTTCAAGGACATGCTGACCGAAATGGCCGAGCGCCTCGAAAGCGAGGCCGGGCACATCGAGATGTCTTTCCCGTTCTTCGTCAACAAGCGCGCGCCGATCTCCGGGGTCGAGAGCCTGATGGATTATGCCGTGACCCTGATCGGCGAAGTCCGCAAGGGTGCGCCGCGCATGTTCGTCAAGGTGGTGGTACCGGTCACCAGCCTGTGCCCCTGCTCCAAATCGATCTCGGACCGCGGCGCCCACAACCAGCGCTCACATGTCACGGTGACGGTACGCACCTGCGATTTCATTTGGATCGAGGACTTGATCGACCTGGTCGAGAAGGAGGCCTCCTGCGAGTTGTTCGGCCTGCTCAAGCGCCCCGACGAGAAATACGTCACCGAGCGCGCCTACGACAATCCCAAGTTCGTCGAAGACATGGTGCGCGACGTTGCCGGTCGCCTCAACCTGGACAACCGGGTCTGCGCCTACACGGTGGAATCAGAGAACTTCGAGTCCATCCACAATCACTCGGCCTACGCCCTGATTGAGCGCGACAAGGAAGCGGAAGCGGCCGGGCGCTGACCCAGCGCAATCCATAACTTCAGAATTTGTGCCGCATGATCAGCATGTTGCCGCGGTTTTCCAGATCGAGTCTACCGAGAAAGCTCATCCCGAGCAGGGCGTAAGGCGGGCCCGCCGTGCCCGGTAGCACACTGCCCTCGACATTGCGCAGTTCGACCTCGCCCACCCGAACCCGGTCGAACCGCACCAGGTAGGCTTGAACCACCCCGGCCGCGGTGGCGACCTGGGTGGCCGTCCCGGTCCGTTCGAAGTCCAGGCCCAGGCGCCGCGCATCGGGCTCGCCCAGGACCACGTGGCTGGCGCCGGTATCGACGATGAAATCCACCGCCCGGCCGTTGACCAGGCCGCTCACCAGGTAGGCGCCGCGCGCATCGCGCGGCACCTGCACCTCGCGCCGCTCGATCGGCGCATAGCTGCCACCAACCACCCCACCGGGCCGCACCTCGAGTCGTTCGCCGCCAATCCGCAGCAGTGCCCGCTCAGTGTCGGCATCCAGCAGTTCCACCCCCTCGGGGCTGGTCTGACCCCGCGCCAGCAGCCGCTGCTGGCCGTCGACCGACAGCATGGCCTTGCCGGGAAACAGCGCCAGCACCCGGATCACAGGTTCGGCGGGCAGGGCCGGCCCGCTGCCGAGGAGCAACGCCAGCAACCAGGGGGTCGGAAAAAATCGCTTCATCGGTGCCGTTACTCCATGCCACATAGTGCGCAAGCTGTTAACGCAACAGCAGATTGGCCCCCTGCAGGCAGGCAAATGCCGCCAGGCCGGCCACCAGGTCGTCGAGCATGATCCCCAGGCCGCCGCCCACTTCGCGATCCAGCCAGCTGATCGGCCAGGGCTTCCAGATATCGAACAGGCGGAACAGCGCGAACCCCGCGATGATCCAGGCAATGCCGGCGGGCGCGGCCGTCATGGTCACCAGAAAGCCGGCGATCTCGTCCCAGACGATCCCGCGGTGATCGTGCACCCCCAGGTCGCGGGCCGTCCGGCCGCACAGCCAGATTCCGACCAGGCTGACCAAGGCCACCACTGCCAGGTAGGCGGGCAAGGACAGCAGCGCCAGGGGCAGGTAACAGGCGACTCCCAGCAGGGTGCCCAGGGTGCCCGGGGCCTTGGGTGAACAGCCGGTCCCCAGGCCGAAGGCCAGCAGATGCACCGGGTTGCCGAGTTGCGGCTTGGCCAGGGGCTGGGTCATGTCGTCGCAAAATGGTCATAACCGCCGGGGACATCGGCCACATCGCTGCCGTCCGGCAACAGCGCACGCACGCCTTTGCCCGCTTCGATGATGCCGATCCATTGCAGTTGGGCATCGAGCCGGCCGCCGAGGGCCTCGACCTCAACCTGTCGCGCGGCGGGCAGGGTGAAGCACAGTTCATAGTCGTCACCGGCGGCCAGCGGCAGGTGCCAGTCGCCGGTCTCGGCGACATAGGTCCGTACTGCCGGGGATAGCGGCAACCGGTCCAGGTACAGGGTTGCGCCGACGCCGCTGGCGGCGCAGACGTGGCCCAGGTCGGCACCCAGGCCGTCGGAGACATCGATTGCGGCACTCGCCAACCCGCGCAATGCCCGCCCTGCGGCCAGGCGTGGCGTCGGCCGGTCCAGTCGCCCGTTCAAATAGGGGAACGACCCGGCCTGCACATACAGCCCCTGCCGCGCCAGCAATGCCAGGCCGGCATCGCCCAGCGTGCCGCTGACATAGACCAGGTCCCCGGCCCGGGCCCCGGCGCGGCACAGGGCCATGCCCTCGGGCACGAAGCCATGCACCTGCACGGTGATGCTGAGCGGGCCGCGGGTGGTATCACCGCCGACCAACTGCAGGCCATACTGTGCCGCCAGGGCGCCGAAGCCACGGGAGAAACCGGCCAGCCAGGCCTCGTCCGCCGCAGGCAGGGTCAGCGCCAGGGTCACCCAGGCGGGCTCGGCGCCCATCGCCGCCAGATCGCTGAGGTTCACCGCCAGGCACTTGTGGCCCAGCGCCTCGGGGTCGACCCCGGGGCTGAAATGGCGCCCCTCGACCAGGGTGTCGATGCTGACGGCCAACAACTGGTCGGGTGGCGGCGCCAGCAAGGCGCAGTCATCACCTACGCCCAGGCGCACGTCGCCTCGTCCCGGCGCGGCTGGGGTGAAATAACGGCGGATGATCTCGAACTCGGACAGGGGCATGGTCGGCATTCTAGCGCGCGCTGACCGCGCCGCACCCGTCAACCGCGAAAGCCGTCTTCGAGCCGGGTGATTCGGCCCGAGTACAGGTCGTAGTACCAGCCATGCAGCTGCAATGCGCCGCTCTGCACGCGCTCGGCCACCCAGGGAAAGGTCAGCAGGTTACACAGCGACAGGCGGACCGCGGCCTGTTCGCAGGCGCACTGGCGCTGTTCGGGCGTGGTCAGATCGAGACGCTGCATGACCTGGTCACGCGCCGGTGCGGCGATGTCCATCCAGGCGGAGACAAAGGCCTGCCCCGGGGCGGGCGCACGCTCGAGCAGGGCCCGGATTCCGCCGCAACGGGCATGTCCCAACACCAGGATGTCGGAGACGCGCAATCCGGTCACCGCGAACTCCAGCGCCGCGCTGGTGCCGTGGTAGTGGCCCTCGGCCTCGAACGGCGGCACCAGATTGGCGACGTTGCGGATGATAAACAGTTCGCCGGGGTCGGCATCGAACACTATCCCGGGGTCCACCCGCGAGTCGCAGCACGACACTATGGCGATGGCCGGCGCCTGCCCCTCGGCCAGTGCCGTCAAGCGCTCCCGGTTGTTGTGGAAATAACCGGCGCGAAAGCGCCGGTAACCCTCGATGAGCCGCTCAAGCACGGGGCTGTCTCAAGCCGGCTCGATTTCGATCAGCGCCTCGTCCGGGTTCACGGATTCGCCCTTTTGGACGAATACCCCGGTGACTTTTCCGGCGATCGGCGCCTGCACCTCGGTCTCCATCTTCATGGCCTCGGTGATGAGCACCGGCTGGCCGGCGGTTACGGTGTCGCCCTCCTTCACCAGCACATCGACGATATTGCCGGGCATCGAGGTGGTGACATGCCCTTCCCGGCTGGCGCGCGGCCGCTTGCCGGCGATGGCCTGCTTGACCGCGCCCTGGGCGCCGCCTTCCAGTACCACCTGGTCGAGGGTCTCGACCAGCACTTCCTCGGGGACCCCGTCCACCGTGAAATAGAAGTGCCGCTCGGCCTGCTCCTTATGGCCGGCCCCGGTCACCTTGATGTGGTAGGTCTCGCCGTGCAGCACCACGTTGAACTCGGTGGGCGCGGTGCGTGCCGGCGTCGCTGCACCCTTGGGCGGCTCCAGCAGTTCGGGCACCAGGGTGCCGGCGGCGCGCTGCTCCAGGTACTGCCGCCCGACCTCCGGGAACATGGCATAGGTCAGCACGTCCTCCTCGCTGCCCGCCAGTTGGCCGATGTCGTTGCGCAGCTTGTCCAGCTCCGGCTTGAGCAGATCGGCCGGGCGGACCTCGATGACTTCCTCCTTGCCGACCGCCTGCTGCTGCAGGGTCGGGTTGACCGCCGCCGGCGCCCGGCCATAGCCACCCTGCAGGTAGCGTTTCACCTCGTTGGTGATGCTCTGGTAGCGCTTGCCGGTGAGCACGTTGAGCACCGCCTGGGTGCCAACGATCTGCGAGGTGGGCGTCACCAGCGGCGGGTAACCGAGGTCCTTGCGCACCGCGGGAATCTCCGCCAACACCTCATTCATCCGGTCGAGCGCGCTCTGCTCCTTCAGCTGATGGGCCAGATTGGAGATCATGCCGCCCGGCACCTGGTTGACCTGCACCCGCGTATCGACGCCGGTGTAGTCGCTCTCGTACTGGTGGTACTTCTTGCGCACCTCATAAAAATACATGCCGATCTCCTGGATCTTCTCCAGGTCCAGGCCGGTGTCGTACTCGGTGCCGCGCAGCGCCGCCACCATGCTCTCGGTCGGCGCATGGCTGGTGCCGCCGGCCAGCGACGAGATCGCCGTGTCGATATGTTCGCAGCCGGCCTCGATGGCCTTGAGGTGACACATCTCGGCGAGACCCGCCGTGGCATGGCTGTGCAGGTGGATGGGCAGGTCGACTGCGTCTTTGAGCGCTTTGACCAGATCGCCGGTCGCCAGCGGCGTGAGCAGGCCGGCCATGTCCTTGATCGCCAACGAGTCGCAGCCCATCTGCGCGAGCTCCTTCGCCATGGCGACGAAACCCCGGGTTTCGTGCACCGGGCTCACGGTGTAGCAGATGGTGCCCTGGGCGTGCTTGCCGGCGGCCTTGGTGGCCTCGATCGAGACCTTGAGGTTACGCACGTCGTTCATGGCGTCGAAGATGCGAAACACATCCATACCGTTGTCCGCGGACTTCTGGACGAAAGCGCGTACCACGTCATCCGAGTAGTGCCGGTAACCGAGCAGGTTCTGGCCGCGCAGCAGCATCTGCAGCCGGGTCTTGGGCAGGGCCGCGCGCAGCTTGCGCAGCCGCTCCCAGGGGTCTTCCTTGAGAAAGCGTACGCAGGCGTCGAAGGTCGCCCCGCCCCAGCACTCCAGGGACCAGTAGCCTATGGCATCGAGCTTGGGGCATACGGGCAGCATGTCGTCCAGGCGCATGCGGGTGGCGAGCAGCGACTGGTGCGCATCGCGCAGGACGACATCGGTGATATGGACCTTGGACATGACGAGACCTCGCGATTACAGACCGGCGTGGGCGGCGACAGCGGCCGCCACGGCGGCGGCCAGTTCGTCCTTGCGACGCTTACACGAATAGGTGGTCAATTCCGGGTGGGCATCGACGAACCCGGTATTGAAGGAGCCGCGCCGGAAATCTGGATTGCGCAGGATCTCCAGGTAATAAGGGATGGTGGTGCGAATACCGTCCACGCCCATGTCGCGCAGCGCCCGTTCGCCGCGCGCCACCACGTCGTCCCAGGTCAGGGCCCAGACGATGACCTTGGCGAGCATCGAATCATAGTAGGGCGGCACCGTGTAGCCGGTGTAGATGGCGGTGTCGGTACGGACGCCGGGCCCGCCCGGTGCGTAATAACGGGTGATGCGGCCAAAGCTCGGCAGGAAGTTGTTCTTCGGGTCCTCGGCGTTGATGCGGAACTGCATGGCAAAGCCGCGCCGCCCGATTTCGTGCTGCTTGAAACGCAGCGGCAACCCGGCCGCGACCCGGATCTGCTCCTCGACGATGTCGACCCCGGTGATGGTCTCGCTGATGGTGTGCTCCACCTGCACCCGGGTATTCATCTCCATGAAGTAGAACCGGCCGTTGAGGTCCTGCAGAAACTCGACGGTGCCGGCGTTGGTGTAGCCGACCGCCTTGGCGGCAATCACCGCCAGGCCGCCGAGGTACTGGCGCTCGGCCTCGTCGAGCTGCGGCGAGGGGGCGATCTCGACCAGCTTCTGGTTGCGCCGCTGGATCGAGCAATCGCGTTCGTAGAGGTGGATGGCGTTGCCGTGACTGTCGGCCAGCACCTGCACCTCGATGTGGCGCGGGTTGACGATACACTTCTCCAGGAACACGTCGGCCCGGCCGAAGGCCTTGGTGGCCTCGGAGATGACCCGCTCCCAGTTTTTCTTCAGCTCATCCGGGCTGTCGCAGCGCCGGATACCGCGCCCGCCACCGCCCGAGGTCGCCTTGAGCATCACCGGGTAGCCGATTTCCCCGGCCAGGGCGAGCGCCTCGTCCAGGCTGCCGAGGTTGCCCGCCGAGCCGGGCGTGACCGGCAGCCCCGCCGCCTTCATGGCGGTACGCGCCTCGGTCTTGTCGCCCATGCGCTGGATCACCTCGGCGCTCGGGCCGACGAAGGCGATGCCGCGCCGGGCGCAGGCATCGGCGATCTCCGGGTTCTCCGACAGAAAACCGTAGCCCGGATGAATGGCGTCGCAGCCGGTCGCCGCGGCCAGGTTCGCGATGCGGTGCACGTTGAGATAACCGGCCAGCGGGTCGGCCCCCAGGCTGTAGGCCTCGTCCGCCTTCTTGACGTGCAGCGAATAGCGGTCGGCGTCGGAGTAGATCGCCACCGAGCGGATGCCCATCTCGGCGCAGGCGCGGATAATGCGCACCGCGATCTCGCCGCGGTTGGCGATCAGCAGCTTTCGGAACATGGACTCACCCTCAGGCGGGAACTGGCTCCCGGGGACCCCATGAAAGATAGCTGGAGTCGCGATTGCTGCATAGCAGCATGAGGAAAAATTTTCCGCCCCTGGCGGCATCCGCAGGCCTGCGGCCCGAATCTTAGCGGCGTGCGGGCCTCCCGCGTGGCGCCAGGAGGGGTTCAGCCGCTGCGGCCCGGATGCAGGAAACGGTCACCGTGCCAATAGGTCCCAGCCCTGGGAGGGGTCAGACCCCGACGGCGTCCGCTGGGAGGGGCCAGGCCGGGACGGCGCAAGCCTGCAGCCCCGTGCCCACCGCTTGCTGCTCCAGCAGGGCCTCGAACTCCGCTGCCGGCAAAGGCCGACTGAACAGGAACCCCTGCCCGAGATCGCAACCCTGCGCCTGCAGAAAGGCCAACTCCCCCTCGGTCTCCACCCCCTCGCCCACCACTTTGTGGCCGAACGCATGCGCCAGGGCGATAATCGCGGTGACAATGCCGCCCTGGCTGGTCACACCGGCGCAGTCGCGCACGAAGCTGCGGTCGATCTTGAGCTTGTCGATCGAAAAATGGCGCAAGTAGTTCAAGGACGAGTAGCCCACCCCGAAGTCATCCAGGGCGATCGAACACCCCAGTGCCTGCAACCTGGTCAGTTCGGCCTGGACTTCGGCCGCCGCCGCCATGATGACCGTCTCGGTCAACTCGAGTTCGAGCCATTCCGCTGCCAGGCCGGTCAGCGCCAGTACCTCCCGAACCTTCTGCGAGAGTTCGCCGCGCTCCACCTGCAACGCGGAGGCATTGACCCCCACCTGCAGCCGGGGCAGGCCGCGGTCCTGCCAACCCTTGGCCAGGGTACAGGCTTGCAGCAACACCCATTCGCCAAGCGGCAGGATCAGGCCAGTGGCTTCGGCGAGCGGGATGAACTCGTCGGGCGGCACCAAGCGACCGGTATCCAGATCCTGCCAGCGCACCAATGCCTCGGCCCCCAGGATTCGGCCGCTCCGCAGTTCGATGACCGGTTGAAAGTGCAGTACGAACTCCTGGCGTTCAAGGGCCTGCCGCAGGCGCCGTTCCATGTGCATGCGCCGCACGACAGCCGCATTCATCTCGGGTGCGAAGAACTGGTAATTGTTCTTACCCGAGCGCTTGGCGTGGTACATGGCCAGGTCGGCGTGCTTGACCAGGTCGGGAACGCTGTCGCCGTCGTCCGGATACACGGTTATGCCGATACTGGCGCCTACGAAAAAACGCTGCCGGTTAATGACGAAGGGCTCCCGTAAACGCCCGAGAATGCGCTCCGCGATACCCGCCGCTGTTGCCGGCGCCGCCAGGCCGGGGAGCAGGACGATGAACTCGTCGCCACCCAAGCGAGCCACCATCTCGCCCGGGACCCTGCGGTTGTGTGCGACCATGTCCTCCTCGCGCAACACCCCGAGCAGGCGCTCGGCGAACTGTTCAAGCAGGACGTCCCCCGCCTGATGCCCCAGGGTGTCGTTGACATTCTTGAATTCGTCGATGTCCAGGAACAGCAGCACCAGCGTCTCGCCGTGGCGGCGCGCCCGGGCCAAGGCCTTGCCGAGGTAATCCTGGAACAGGCGCCGATTCGGCAACCCGGTCAAGCTGTCGTGGTCGGCCAGGAAACGTACTCGCTCGTTGGATCGAGCCAAGCTCTCGGCCATCGCCGCGAGCGATTGGCCGAGGCTGGCCATTTCGTCGCTACCGCTGCTGGCGATCGCGATATCGAGCCGCCCGCGTCCGATCTGGTGCGCCACCGCCTCCAGCCGCTGCAAAGGTCGCAGTACCAACCGCCGCAGGGCGAAGAACAGCACCCCGGCGACAGCGACGATGGTCGACAGGGTGATCGCAATGACCAGCTCGCCCAGCTGCTCCGTGGCCGCCTTGACCGTGTCCACCGGCAAGGCGCCGTACAGGTAGAGTTGCGGGCTCAGCTCGCGGCCCTGCAGATACACCGGGCCGTCGAGCAGATCGAGCCAAGCCCGCCCCGGCCGTTCAACACCCCCGCGTAAGGCGCGCAAATCAGCGGCCGTCAGCACATGGCTGTGGTCCGGTTCCAGCGCGGCCGCTGCGTCATGGTGCACATGACCGTGGAGCAGGATCTCACCGGCAGCGTCGGCCACGAACAGAATCCCGGTATCACCGAGCGGGCGGCTCAGCAGCTGTTGCTCGAGCTGGCTCAGGCTGACCGTGATGACCAGGTAGCCGCGCAGCAAGGGCTTGGCCAGGACCGGATCCACGCTGGGATCTCGCAAGCGCAATGGCTTGCCGACAAACAGGGCCACCTCGCCATTATCGGGGTTGACGCCCAGTTCGCTCCTGACGGCGTCTTCGACAGCTGCCAGGTTCCTGAAAAACGGGTTTTGCGCCTCCGTCTCCGTCCGGTTGGGCACCTCACCCAAGACGCGACGCGCTGCTTCGTAGCCGTCCGGCAACAGGTAGCGGATCTCGTAGTAGTCGGGATACACGCTTTGGTAGCCGGCGAAGGAACGCAGCAGTGGCCGCTGCAACAGCCGGTAACGCTCGGCCTCGTCTGCTACCAGCGCATACTTCTCGACCAGGTAGTTGGCGGCGAGCAACTCCAGATTCGCCTCCGCGGTGCGGATTTTGGACTGCACCTGCTGCGACAGCTGATCCAGCAAGGTATCCATCTGCTGCAGATAGTTGCGCTCCGCGTTGCCGCGCAACTGCAGATAGGCAACACTGCCGATCGCCACCAAGGCCCCGCCCACCAGCGGGATCAGGAGCAACAGCAATTTCCCTTGCAGACGCATGCGCTGCCTACTCGACGACGCTGCTGAAAATTTCGCTGTAGGTCCGCTCTACCCGCGGCGGCAGGCGAATGTAGTACTCGGCGCGTGCCAGGCTTTCCGCATCCGGGTAGATCACTGGATCGGCCAGGAACTCGGCCGGCAGAAGCCGCTCTGCGGCAAGATTCGGCGTGGCGTAATGGACAAACTGGGCATTGCGCGCCGCGATCTGCGGCGTATTGAGAAAGTCGATGAAGGCCGCTGCCAGATCCGGGTTCGCTGAACGCTGCATCAGGGTCAGGTAATCGACCCAGATCTGGCCACCTTCGCGAGGCAGCACAAACGCGATGCCGGGATTGTGCTGCTGCAACGTCAGGGCGTCGCCATTGAAGATCATCGCCGCCACGATCTCGCCGGTCAGCAGCGCCGAATCTTTGGTCAGCGCCACGTAGGAATAGCTGCGCACATGGGGCTTCTGTTGCAGCAGGACCTGTTTGGCCGCCTGCAAGGTCTGAGGATCGGTGCTGTTGAGGGAGGCGCCCAGGCTCTTCAGGGGCGCGGTCAACAGGTCCCGCGCCGAATCGATCATCGCGATCTTGCCGTGCAGCGCCGCAGACGGCTGCATCAGGTCATGCCAGCCAGTGATCGGCGTCGGCACCAGGTCCTTACGGTAGGCGATGCCCAGGGTGCCCCAGAAGTAGGGCACGGCGTAATCCGCGGCCGCGTCGAAGGCGTTGCGCCACTTGGGATCGAGGTGCACCAGGTTGGGTACCCGCTGCGGCTCGATGCGAGCCAGCCAGCCGCGCCGCTGGTAGGTATGCAGCATCAGGCCGTTGAGCATGACCAAGTCGTAGCCGGCGCCGTCGCTGTCAACCATCAGCTTGTCGCGGGCGTCGTCGGTTTCGAAATACACCAGCTTTAGCCTGCAGCCGCATTGTGACTCGAATACGGCCGCGACCTCCGGATCAAGGTAGTCGGCCCAGGTGAGAAACACCAGTTCCCGTTCGGGCGTCGCGGCCGCGCCCAGGACCGGCCAGAGCAAGCCGCAGACCGCCAGCAAGAGGCCCTGGGCGAAGCGGCCGCGGCGGGCGGCACATGGCGAATTCATAGGCAGACCCCAGTGAAGCACGCGGTCGGATGCCGGGCCATGATATGCCCGGTCGGCGCGACGGCGCACCCGTACCTTTGAGCCTGCAGCGGCTGACCGGGTGCGCACTTGAGGGCGTGCGGGCGCCGGCGCGCATGGCGTCAACGCATCATGGAACGCAAGGACAAGCAGCCACTGCCGGCTGGCGCCGACTCAGGTGGTGGCCGATCTCTCCGGCGGCCGCAGGAAGCGCGCGACCTTGTCCAGCACGCCATTGACATAGCGGTGGCCCTGCTCGGCGCCGAAGGTCTTGGCCAGTTCCACCGCCTCGTTGATCACCACCCGGTAGGGGATTTCGGGATGCCGGAGCAGCTCGTAGGCGCCCAGGCGCAGGATGGCGCGCTCCACCAGATCGACCTGCTCCACCGGCCGGTCCAGGTGCGGTTGCAGGGCCTCGTCGAGCTGGCGCAAATGGGTGGGCACTCCGGCCACCAGATCACGGAAATAGGCCAGTTCGAACTTGCGGGTGTCGTGCTCCACCAGGAACTGGTTCACCACATCGACCACGTCCTGGCCGGTGACCTGCCATTGGTAGAGCGCCTGGACCGCGAGGCTGCGGGCCTGGCTGCGTTTTCTGCTCACGTGGGACTCAGAGCTGGCGCAGCAGGTTGACCATCTCGATGGCCGAGGCGGCCGCTTCACCGCCCTTGTTGCCGGCCTTGGTGCCGGCCCGTTCGATAGCCTGCTCGATGCTGTCGACGGTCAACACGCCGAAGGCAATGGGCACGCCGTGCTTGAGCGTGACCTGGGCCATGCCCTTGACCGCCTCGCCGGCGACGTACTCGAAGTGCGGCGTACCGCCGCGGATCACCGCGCCCAGGGCCACGATAGCGTCGTAGTTGCCGCTCGCGGCGACCTTGTCCAGCACCAACGGCATCTCGAAGGCGCCGGGCACCCGCACCCGGGTGATGTCGGCCTCGACCGCCCCATGGCGCTTCAGGGTATCAATGGCGCCAGCCTCCAGGCTGTCGACGATGAAGCTGTTCCAGCGCGACACCACCAGGCAGAAGCGGGCGCTGCTGACGGTCAGCTTTCCTTCGATGGTTTTGATACTCATGCGACTAACCTCTGCAATGCGATGGGCCGCTGCGCCTTCACTCGAAGTCGACGAACTCAGTGACTTCGAGGTGGAAACCGGCCAGGGCGTGGAGATTCTTGGGGGCGCTCATGACCCGCATGTGGGTGACCCCCAGATCGATCAGGATCTGCGCACCGACCCCATAGGTGCGCAGCTCGGAGTCCTTGATGCGCCCACGGGTCGGGATCTGATCCTCGGGTCCATACCGCTGGTAATCCTGAATGCGCTGCACCAGTTCGCGTGCCGTGTCGTGGTTGCGCAGCACCACTACTATGCCCTCGCCGGCGCGGCACACCTGTTCCATGGCGCGCCGCAACGGCCAGCCGCAATCGCTGCGGTTGCTGCCGAACAGGTCGCACAGGGTATTCTGCACGTGCACCCGGACCAGGATCGGCCGCCCAGGTTCGGGCGCACCCTTGACCAGCGCCAGGTGGACCTCGTTGTCGACCATGTCCTGGTAGGCCACCACGCGGAAGTCCCCGCACGCGGTCGGCAACAGACACTCGTTGACCCGCTCCACGGTCTTCTCGTGGCGAATCCGGTATTCGATCAAGTCCGCGATGGTGCCGATTTTCAGGTCGTGCTGCGCCGCAAAGCGCTCCAGATCCGGGCGCCGCGCCATGCTGCCGTCTTCGTTGAGAATCTCGACGATCACCGCAGCGGCGGTCAGGCCGGCCATGCGCGCCAGGTCGCAGCCGGCCTCGGTATGGCCCGCGCGCACCAGCACCCCGCCGGGCTGCGCCATCAGCGGAAAGATGTGGCCGGGCTGTTCCAGGTCCTCGGGTCGCGCGTCCGGCTTGACCGCCGCCAGCACCGTGGTGGCGCGGTCGGCGGCGGAAATCCCCGTGGTCACCCCTTCCGCCGCCTCGATCGAGACGGTGAAATTGGTGGTCTCCAGCTGGTCGTCGGCATTGACCATCAACGGCAGACGCAACTGGCGGCAGCGGTCCCTGGTCAGGGTAAGGCAGATCAGGCCGCGGCCGTACTTGGCCATGAAATTGATCGCCGCGGGCGTGACTTTCTCGGCGGCGATGATCAGATCACCCTCGTTCTCGCGGTCCTCGTCGTCCATGATGACGACCATGCGCCCCTGACGCAGTTCGTCGATGATCTCCTCGGTGGTGTTCAGTGCCATGTCCGGTACAGCCTGCTGACAGCGAACGGGGGATGATAGCAGAGGCCCTCCGTCGCCCGCACGGGTATAGTTGCCGGTTGGTGCCTGACGTACTGAGGGATTCCGGCCATGAAGCTCGAAGGCCGCTCGGCCGCCATCGCCCTGGGCAGCGGGGCCGCTCGCGGCCTCGCCCACATCGGCGTGATCCGGGTCCTGGAGCAGGCCGGCCTGCGCATAGCCGCGGTGGCCGGGTGCTCCATGGGGGCGGTGATCGGCGGCATCTACGCCGCCGGCAAGCTCGATGAGTACGAATCCTGGGTGACGCAGCTCACCGAGATCGACGTACTGCGCCTGCTGGACCACAGCTTCGGATCCCGCGCCGGCCTGCTCAAGGGTGAGGCCATCATCGCGGCGCTCAAGGCCTTGATCGGCGATTACGAAATCAGCGACCTGCCCCTGCCCTTCACCGCGGTGGCAACCGATCTGACCTCGCGGCGCGAGGTCTGGCTGGACGAGGGCAGGCTGTTCGACGCCATCCGCGCCTCGATGGCCATACCGGCGATCTTCCAGCCGGTACGCCAGGGCAACCGCTATCTGCTGGACGGCGGCCTGCTGAACCCGGTGCCGATCGCCCCCACCCTGAGCTACCCTACCGACCTCACGGTGGCAGTCAGCGTCACCGGGCCGGCGGTGGCCGACCCGCTCGGGCCAAGCCGCGACAGTCCGCCGCAGCGTTCAGAACCGGACATCCGCACCCGCATCGAGGCCTTCGTCGCATCGATCCAGAACAAAGTCGGCCTCGGCACCGAAACCAACACCGCCGCAGAACTGTCCCTAGTGGACGTGGTGCTGCGTTCGTTGGAGACCATGCAGGAAACCATCACCCGCTTCAAACTGGCCGCCTATCAGCCGGACCTGCTGATCGAGGTGCCGATGAACGTCTGCCGCGGCCACGAGTTCTACCGCGCCGCCGATATTATCGCGGCCGGGGAGCACTGGGCGCGCGAGGCGATCGGGAACTGGCACGAAACCACCCGCATCCGGCTGCGATGACCGAGGGGGTGGTCAAATACCGGCTGGACTTCCGGCCGGCCGCCGCGGCCAGCGTCGGGGACCTGGGCGAACTCCCGGCCTGGCACAGCATCTGCCATCGCCTCGGCCTGCTGGGCCGGGACCCGGCGCGCTACGGCGGGCTGGCCTACGGCAACCTGTCACGCCGCCTGTGCGGCGAGCGTTTCCTGATCAGCGGCACCCAGACCGGCGGCCAGGCGGCGATGACGACCGCCGACTATGCACTGGTCGAGGATTGCGATATCGACGCCAACCGGGTCCGGGCCAACGGACCGGTACCGCCGTCCTCGGAGGCGCTGACCCATGCGGCGGTCTACCGCGCCGCGCCGGCGGTTGGGTGCGTGTTTCACGTCCATGCACCGCAGATCTGGCTGGCGGCGCAGCGCCTTGGCCTCGCCGTCACCGACCCCGCAGCCGACTACGGGACACCCGCCATGGCGCGGGAAGTCGCGCGGCTGCTCGGTGCACCGCAGGTGCTGACCAGGCGCGTGTTCGTGATGGGCGGGCATCAGGACGGCGTGCTGGCCTTCGGCGGCGACGCCGCTGCGGCCGGCACGGCCCTGATCGCCGTGCTCGCCCGGGCCCTTACGCCTTGATGAAACCGGCCTCGCGCAACAACACCTCGGACACCCCCGCCCCGGGCTGCGCCGCCTGCTCCCCGAGCAGTAAGCGCTCCAGGTAGCGGGCCACCAGGTCCACTTCCAGGTTTACCCGCCGGCCAGGCCGGTAATCCGCCATGATGGTCTCCTGCAGGGTATGCGGAACGATGTTCAGCTCGAAGTCCGCGCCGTGCACGGCGTTGATCGTCAGGCTGGTGCCGTCCACGGCGACCGAGCCCTTGTGGGCCAGGTAGCGCGCCAGTTCCGCCGGCGCGGCGATGCTGAAACGCACCGAGCGGGCGTCGTCGTGACGCTCGCGCACCCTGCCCATGCCGTCGACATGCCCGCTGACCAGGTGGCCGCCGAGGCGTGCGGCCAGGGTCAGCGCCTTCTCCAGGTTGACCCGGCTGCCCGGCTTCAGCTCGCCCAGGGTGGTGAGCGAGAGGGTCTCGCGCGACACGTCCGCCGCAAAGCCATCGCCCGGCAGTTCCACCGCCGTCAGGCAGACGCCGTTGACGGCGATGCTATCGCCCAGGGCCACGTCGCCCAGGTTCAGCTTGCCGGTGCGCACGCGCAGCCGCACATCGCCGCCGCGCCAGTCCAACTGCGCGATCTCGCCGACCGCCGCGATGATGCCGGTAAACATGAGCAGAAACTCCCCAAAGGCGAAAATTCGGCGATTATACCTTGGCCGGCCGCAGCCGCAGGCGCAGGTCCCGCCCCACCATGCGAACGTCCTCGATCTGCAGTGGCAGCCGCTGGCGCATGGCCGTGATCCCCGGCAAATGGAACAGGCCGCGCGCGCCGTCGCCCATCAGGTGGGGCGCGGCGTACAGCCAGATCTCATCGAACAGACCGGCGGCGGCGAAGGCCCCGGCCAGGGTCGGGCCCGCTTCGACCAGCACCTCGTTGACCTCGCGGCGGGCCAGTGCCGCGAGCACTGCCCCCAGGTCGGGGCGGCCGTCACCCGCCACGGCCAGGACTTCGGCCCCGGCGGCCCGCAGCGCGTCCGCCGCGCGCGCAGCGGCGGGGGCCGCGCAGACCACCAGAGTCCGCCCCGGCAGGCCCAACAGGCGCGCGGTAGGCGGCGTGCGCAGCCGCGAGTCCAGTACCACGCGCAGCGGCTGGCGCAGGTAGTCCAGGGTCTCTACCCCGGGCAGTTCGGCAGGGGCGAGGCGGACGTTCAGCGAGGGATCGTCCGCCAGCACCGTGTCCACCCCGGTCAAGACCGCCGAGCTGCGCGCCCGCAAGCGCTGCACGTCGCGGCGGGCATCGGCGCCGGTGATCCACTGACTCTCGCCGCTCGCCATGGCGGTGCGGCCATCCAGGCTCATGGCGAGCTTGCAGCGCACATAGGGACGGCCGCTGACCATGCGTCGAAGGAAGCCGGGGTTGAGCGCCTGCGCCGCCGGCTCCAGAACCCCGGCAGTGACCTCGATTCCGGCCGCCCGCAGCCGGGCGAGGCCGGCCCCAGCGACCAGCGGATTGGGGTCCTGCATGGCCGCGACCACCCGCGCCACGCCCGCTTCGACCAGGCTGTCGGCACAGGGCGGGGTGCGGCCATGGTGGCTGCAGGGCTCCAGGGTGACATAGGCGGTGGCACCGCGGGCCGCGGCCCCGGCAGCGGCCAGGGCGATCCGCTCGGCATGGGGTTCGCCGGCCTTGCGATGCCAGCCCTCACCTACCACCCGGCCGTCCCTGACGATGACGCAGCCGACCCGCGGGTTCGGATCCGTGGTGTAGCGGCCGCGTTCGGCCAGTTGCAGCGCCCGCGCCATGTGGCGCACGTCGGCCGCGTTCACTTGCTCTTGCCGTCCCGGTCCTCGAGCAGGTCCAGCTGCAGGCGCCGCTCCTCGGGCGTGGGCTGGGTCTGCAGCCGCTCGATCTCCTCGCGGAAGGCGTTCACGTCCTGGAACTGCCGATACACCGAGGCGAAGCGCACGTAAGCGACCTGGTCCAGGCGCCGCAGTTCCTCCATTACCAGATCGCCGATGTAACGTGAGGACACCTCGGCCTCGCCGCTGGCCATGAGCTTGCGCGTAATGTGATTGATGGCGGCGTCGATGTCCTCGGTGCCGACCGGGCGCTTCTCCAGCGCCCGGCTCATGCCCGAGCGCAGCTTGCGGCCGTCGAAGTTGACGCGGCGGCCATCGGTCTTGATCACTCGCGGCAGGTTCAGCTCCACCGTTTCGTAGGTGGTGAAACGCTCCTTGCAGACGGTGCACTCGCGCCGCCGCCGCACCTGGTCACCCTCGCCCGACAGCCGCGAGTCTATGACCTTGGTGTCGTGGGCCTGGCAAAAGGGGCAACGCATGGGCTAGGGCCGAGGGCCGAGGGCCGAGGGCCTGGGAGAAACGGCCAAGGGCCACGGGCCGAGAGCCGAGAATGCACAACCAATGCGCAACCCGGCTCGACCGGCCTTTTGGCCCTTGGCCCGTGGCCCGCGGCCCTCAGTCTTCATACACCGGATACTTCGCGCAGATGCCCAGCACCTTGGCCTTGATGGTCTCGATCACCGCCGCATCACCGCGGCTGTCGATGAGGTCGCACATCCAGCCGGCCAGCGCGCGGCAGTCGGGCTCGCCGAAACCGCGGGTCGTGATGGCCGGGGTGCCGACGCGGATGCCGGAGGTGACGAAGGGGGACTGCGGGTCGTTCGGCACGGCGTTCTTGTTGACCGTGATATTGGCGGCGCCCAGCCAGGCGTCGACGTCCTTGCCAGTGAGCCCGGCGGCGATGAAGCTGACCAGGAACAGGTGATCGTCGGTGCCGCCCGAGACCACGTCGTAACCACGCGCCATGAACACCTCGGCCATGGCCCTGGCGTTGCGCACCACCTGCTGCTGGTAACTCTTGAACTCGGGTTCCATGGCCTCTTTGAAGGCCACCGCCTTGGCGGCAATGACGTGCATCAAGGGACCACCCTGGGTCCCGGGGAAGACCAGCGAGCTGAGCTTCTTCTCGATCTCGGGGTTGGCCTTCGCCAGGATAATGCCACCGCGCGGTCCGCGCAGCGTCTTGTGGGTGGTGGAGGTGGTGACGTCCGCGATCTGCACCGGGCTGGGGTACACGCCGGCCGCGATCAGGCCCGCAACATGCGCCATATCCACCAGCAGATAAGCGCCGACCGCGTCGGCGATGGCGCGGAAGCGCTGCCAGTCCACCACCCGCGAATAGGCCGAGAAACCGGCCACGATCATCTTGGGTTTGTGCTCGCGCGCCAGCCGGTCGACCTGGTCGTAGTCGATCTCACCGCTGGCCGGGTCCAGGCCGTACTGCACCGCGTGGTAGAGCTTGCCCGAAAAATTCGGCTTGGCACCGTGGGTAAGGTGCCCGCCATGCGCCAGGCTCATCCCCAGCACGGTATCGCCGGGTTCGCACAGGGCCATGTAGACGGCGGCGTTGGCCTGCGATCCCGAATGCGGCTGGACGTTCGCATAGTCGGCGCCGAACAAGGCCTTGGCGCGGTCGATCGCCAATTGCTCGGCCACATCGACGTTCTCGCAGCCGCCGTAATAACGCTTGCGCGGATAGCCCTCGGCGTACTTGTTGGTGAGGACCGAGCCCTGCGCCTGCATGACGCGCGGACTGGCGTAGTTCTCGGAGGCAATCAGTTCGATGTGCTCTTCCTGACGCCGTTCCTCGGCCCGGATGGCGGCCCAAAGCTCGTCGTCATAGCCAGCGATCTGCATGGATTTGTTGAACATGAAGGCCCCTGCTCCGGCAAAACGGGTATTTTAGCGGCAGCGGACGGCCACGGGGAACGACCGCTGCGCACGTTGACGGGCGGCGCCCGGCGCCGCAAAGCAAAACGGGCGGCCCGAGGCCGCCCGTCGTTGCAGGATTTTGGGGTGGACGATGGGACTCGAACCCACGACGACCGGAATCACAATCCGGGGCTCTACCGACTGAGCTACGCCCACCATCAAAACTTTACCGGGATGGCGCGCCCGGCAGGACTCGAACCTGCAACCCTCGGCTTAGAAGGCCGATGCTCTATCCGCTTGAGCTACGGGCGCCGTGATCGGTTCGACAGTCACTTCAATCTGGTCGGGGTAGAGGGATTCGAACCCCCGACATCCTGCTCCCAAAGCAGGCGCGCTACCAGACTGCGCTATACCCCGCATTTGGAACCTGCCATCCAGCGAAGGGCCGCATCGTACGTGCGCGGCGCCCCACCGTCAATCTCGGTCCCGATCCCGAACTGGCGTCGGGAATCGCGCTATGATCGCCGCTTTTTGGGGCCTAGGCAAAGGGGTTTCCAGGGTGAGCGCACAAATTCTCGACGGCAAGGCCATCGCGGCCGAGATCCGGCTGCAAGTCAGGACACGGGTGGCGGAACGCATCGCCGCCGGCCACCGGCCACCGGGGCTGGCCGTGGTGCTGGTCGGCGACAATCCCGCCTCGGAGGTCTATGTCCGCAACAAGCGCAACGCCTGCGCCGAGGTCGGCTTCCACTCCGAACTCATCGAATTGTCCGGCGAGACCAGCCAGGCCCAGCTGCTCGAGCTGATCGACGAACTGAACGGCCGCGACAATATAGACGGCATCCTGGTGCAGCTGCCGCTGCCGCCGCAGATCGACGAACACCTGGTCACCGAACGCATCCTCCCGACCAAGGACGTCGACGGCTTCCACCCTTACAACCTCGGCCGCCTGGCCCTGCGTATGCCGTTGCTGCGCCCCTGCACCCCGCGCGGCATCATGACCCTGTTGCAGCGCACCGGCATGGACC
>JBFZDU010000525.1:0-8025 GCA_041307205.1 Gammaproteobacteria bacterium
AACGACCTCAACCGGCGCCTGTTCGAGGACGAACTCGCCCGGCAGTTGCAGGCCCATGGGATCACGAGCTTCACCAGCTATCAGCACCTCGACATCGACCAGATCGAAGACCGTGCGGCGACCGAGACCAAGGTCAGGGCCTTGGGCGCGGATTCGGTCATCGTCGCCAAGGTCGTCGGCACCCGCACCGACACCGTGGCGAACCCCAGCCACACCTACTTCGGCGGCGGCTCACCCGCCTACTACCCGAGCCACTACGGCGACTATTGGCACGACTACTACCGCAGCAGTTACCAGGCGGTGCACTACCCGGCCACAGTCAGCGAGTTCCACACCTACACCGTCGAGACCGACCTCTACCATGGCGACCAGGGCATGATCTGGTCGATGCAGTCCGATACCGTCACCGGCGGCCGGATCGACTTGGTGATCAAGACCTTCGTCGATCTCGTCGTCAAGGATCTCGCCGCCAACGGCCTGATCTGACGCCGGGTAGACGCAGCCGCCGCCCAGGCTAGGCCCAAGGTCCTATTGTCCGCGACCGGGTTCGGCGTAAGGTAGGCCATTGTTCAGGACGCGACGTCGCGCTGGGGGCGCCGTGACCCAGCGCGGCCGCCGGGCCGGCCTGCACAACAGCCGCGCTCCGCGCGAGACCGGAACGGCGATTCTCCCGGCGTCTAGACAAGCCGCCGACTGCTGGCGATGCGCAAATCAACTGCAACCGGATCGGCGCAGCAAGGATGTCCGGCCAACTGCCGTCGCGTACGGAGAACTGCTGACATGAACTCCGATTTACCCGCTTCCCCACCCTCGACCGCCCCGCTCGACGCCGCTGAACTCCGGCTGATCGACGCCTGGTGGCGCGCCTGTAATTACCTCTCGGTCGGTATGATCTACCTGCGCGACAACCCGCTGCTGCGGGAGCCGCTCCAGATCGCGCACGTCAAGCACCGCCTGCTCGGGCACTGGGGCGCAAGCCCAGCGCTCTCGTTCGTCTGGGCGCACCTCAATCGCCTGATCAAGCGCGACGATCTCGACGTGATTTTCATGGCCGGCCCAGGCCATGGCGCGCCCGGGGTACTCGGCCCGACCTATCTCGAAGGCACCTACTCCGAGGTCTATCCGGACAAGAGCCCGGATGCGGAAGGTTTGCAAGAGTACCTCAAGCAGTTCTCTTTTCCCGGTCATATCGGTTCGCATGTCACGCCGGAAACGCCGGGATCCATCCACGAAGGCGGCGAACTCGGCTACAGCCTGTCGCACGCCTATGGCGCCTGCCTCGACAACCCAGACCTGATCGTCGCCTGCGTGGTCGGCGACGGCGAGGCCGAAACCGGTCCGCTCGCGACCGCTTGGCATTCCAACAAGTTCATCAACCCGATTCGCGACGGCGCGGTGTTGCCGATCCTCAACCTCAATGGCTACAAGATCGCCAACCCGACCCTGCTCGCGCGCATCAGCCACGAGGAACTCGAGGCGCTGTTCCGCGGCTATGGCTACACCCCCTACTTCGTCGAGGGCGACGACCCGGACACCATGCACCAGCGCATGGCCGCCACGCTGGAAGCCGCCGTCGTGCAGATCCGTTCCGCCCAGCAGGCCGCGCGCGCATCGGGCCGGGCCGAGCGCCCACGTTGGCCGATGATCGTGCTGCGCTCGCCCAAGGGCTGGACCGGCCCCAAGGAGATCAAGGGCCACAAGGCCGAGGGCTCATGGCGCTCCCACCAGGTGCCCTTTTCCGACGTGCGCGACAATCCGGCACACCTGCAACTGCTCGAAGACTGGATGCGCAGCTACCGGCCGGACGAGTTGTTCGACGCCAGGGGTGGGCTGGTGCCCGAACTGCGCGCCCTCGCCCCCACGGGCACGCGCCGCATGAGCGCCAACCCGCACACCAACGGCGGGCTGCTGCGCCGTGATCTGAAACTGCCGGACTTCCGCAGCTATGCCGTGGAAGTGCCACAGGCGGGCAAGGTGCTCCACGAGAACACCAGGCCGCTCGGCGAATTCCTGCGCGACGTGATGCGCGACAACATGACCAACTTCCGCGTGTTCGGTCCCGACGAGACCGCGTCCAACCGCCTGCAGGCGATATACGCGGTGAGCAAGAAGGCGTGGATGGCGGACTTTTTGCCCGAAGACGCCGACGGCGCGCCGAACTGTCGCGCGATGGGCGCGTCATGGAGATGCTTTCCGAGCACAGCTTGATCGGCTGGCTGGAAGGCTATCTGCTGTCCGGCAGACAGGGTTTCTTCCACACCTACGAGGCGTTCGCCCACGTCATCGACTCGATGTTCAACCAGCACGCCAAGTGGCTAGACATCTCCAAGAACCACGTGCCATGGCGCGCTTCGGTCGCGTCGCAGAACATCCTGCTGTCGTCCACCGTGTGGCGTCAGGACCATAACGGCTTCTCGCACCAGGATCCGGGTTTCATCGATCTGGTCACCAACAAGAGCCCGCGCGTGACGCGCATCTACCTGCCGCCTGATGCCAATACCCTGCTGGCGGTGGTAGACCCTTGCCTGCGCTCGACCGACTGCATCAACGTCATCGTCGCCGACAAGCAGAAGCACCTGCAGTTCAGCAACATCGACGAAGCCATACTGCATTGCGCCAAGGGCATAGGAATCTGGCGCCGTGCCAGCAACGACGCGGGCGTGGAGTCGGACGTGGTGATGGCCTCCTGCGGCGACGTCGCCACCCAGGAGGCGCTCGCGGCCACGGCCCTGCTGCGCGAGCACCTGCCGGAGCTGAAGGTACGCTTCGTCAACGTGGTCGACCTGTTCAAGATGCAGCCGGCCAGCGAGCATCCGCACGGCTCCACCGAACGCGAGTTCGACCGCCTGTTCACCACCGACAAGCCGTTGATCTTCAACTTCCACGGCTATCCCTGGTTGATCCACAAGCTCGCCTACCGCTTCAGGAACCACGAGAACCTGCACGTGCGCGGCTACAAGGAGCGCGGCAACATCAACACGCCGCTGGAGCTGGCCATTCTCAACCAGACCGACCGCTTCACCCTGGTGATCGACGTCATCGACCGCGTCCCCGGGCTGGCGGCCAGGGCGGCGCACCTGAAGGAGCAGATGAAAAATGAGATCATCCTCAACCTCGCCTATGCCCACGAGCACGGTACCGATCGTGACGAATTCAGCAACTGGGTATGGCCTTACTGAGCCAGGATCGCTGCTGGCCGGCTGCCCCGGTGCGTGCCGATCCCCGATGCCGGCCACGGCGCGGCAACTCGCTGGTCTGCAGCGGCCGGGTGTGGCGGCGGTCGACCGATCGGGCCGGCCCCACTAGGGCCTGGCTTCGCCCCAGGACCATGGCAACCGCTCCTTAGCACACAGGTATGTCGACACGAACCGGGGGACCCGCCAGCACCCCGCGGGCAGACAGGCCAATCAGAGAGGGACAAACCGTGACAGACGCCAACGGCAGATACAGACCCGACAGCACCAAGCCAGTCAGCAAAGAGGCCGCTGCCGCGACGCCGGATGTGCGCAGCGGCCTGCAGGCCGCTGCTATCGAACAGGCGGTGGTGGACCATCTGCGCTATTCCATCGGTTGCCTTGCGTCAATCGCGACACCGCACGACTATTACCACGCGCTCGCCCTCGCCGTACGCGACCGCATGCAGCACCGCTGGACGAACACGACCCAGACCTATTTCGATCTGAAAAGAAAAGTTGCCTGCTACCTCTCGGCCGAGTTCCTGTTGGGGCCGCACTTGGGCAACAACCTGGTGAATCTTGACATCGAGCAGGCGGCGCGCAGCGCCCTGGCCCGACTCGGACAGGACCTGGACACCATTCTTGCCTGCGAGGAGGAGCCGGGACTTGGCAACGGTGGCCTGGGCCGGCTGGCCGCCTGTTACCTGGATTCGCTGGCCACCCTGCAGCGCCCGGCGATCGGTTATGGCATCCGCTACGAATTCGGCATATTTGACCAGGAGATCCGCGACGGCTGGCAGGCCGAGATCACTGACAAATGGCTGCGCTACGGCAATCCCTGGGAGATCGCCAAACCCGGGATCGCTTACCACGTCAACTGGGGCGGACACACGGCGTTTTATCAGGATGACACCGGCACCCAACGTGTGCGCTGGGTGCCGGACCGCGTGGTGAAGGGCGTCGCTTACGACACGCCCATCCAGGGTTATGGCGTCGACACCTGCAATACCCTGCGCCTGTGGAGCGCCGAGGCCATCGAATCCTTCGACTTCCAGGCCTTCAATACCGGCAATTACTTCCAGGCGGTGAACGAGAAGCTGGTATCCGAAACTGTAACCAAAGTGCTGTATCCGAACGACGAACCGTCCATCGGCAAGCGCCTGCGACTGGCGCAGCAGTACTTCTTCGTGTCCTGTTCGCTGCAGGACATGCTCCACCTGCTCGACATCGCAGGCGAACCGGTGGAGCGCTTCCCGGAGCGCTTTGCCGTGCAGCTCAACGACACCCATCCGTCCATCGGCGTGGCCGAGCTGATGCGGCTGCTGGTGGACGAGCGCCGCCTCGACTGGGATACCGCCTGGACCATCACCGTGGCGACCTTCGGCTACACCAACCATACCCTGCTGCCCGAGGCCTTGGAAACCTGGCCGCTGCCGATGTTCGCCGAATTGCTGCCACGGCATCTGGAGATCATCTACGAGATCAACCGCCGCTTGCTCGACGAGGTGCAGGCGCGCTTTCCGGGCGACGCGGCACGCGTGACGCGCATGTCGCTGATCGGCGAAGCGGGCGATCGGCACGTACGCATGGCGCATCTGGCCACGGTCGGCAGTCATGCCATCAATGGCGTCGCCGCCTTGCATTCCGCGCTGCTCAAGGCCAGCGTGCTGCAGGATTTCCACGAACTATGGCCCGAGCGCTTCAGCAACAAGACCAACGGGGTCACGCCGCGGCGCTTCCTGGCCCTGTCCAATCCAGGTTTGCGCGCATTGCTCAATGAGACCTTAGGCGAGCGCTGGCTAACCGACATGGACCTGCTGCGCCGACTGGAAACGTACGCGCTCAAGGACGAGTTCCGCAACGCGTGGCGCGCCGTCAAGCAGGCCAACAAGCAGCGCCTCGCCGAACACATCCGGGCCCAGACCGGCATCGACCTGAATCCAGACTGGCTGTTCGACATCCAGGTCAAGCGCATCCACGAATACAAGCGCCAGCACCTCAACATGCTGCACACCGTCACGCTCTATCGTCGTCTCAAGGCAGATCCCGACCTGGCTGTGCCGCCGCGCGCGTTCATCTTCGGCGGCAAGGCCGCGCCGGGCTATTTCATGGCCAAGCGCATCATCAAGCTGATCAACGCCGTGGCCGAGACGGTGAACGCCGATCCCGACGTGAACACGCGCATGCAGGTCGCCTTCGTACCCAACTTCAACGTGCAGAACGCCCAGACCATCTACCCGGCTGCCGATCTGTCAGAACAGATCTCCACCGCGGGCCTGGAGGCATCGGGCACGGGCAACATGAAGTTCATGATGAACGGCGCGCTCACCATCGGCACGCTGGACGGCGCCAATGTAGAAATACGCGAAGAGGCCGGCGAGGACAATTTCTTCCTGTTCGGCCTGACGGCCACGGAGGTCGCGCGAGTGCAGCGCGAAGGCTACAGGCCGGGCGACTATGTCGCAGGCAACGCCGAACTGCGCGCCGTGCTGGACCTGATCGGCAGCGGTCATTTTTCGCGCGGCGATGCCGAGGTATTCCGGCCACTGGTCGAGAACCTGACGCAGTCCGATCCCTTTCTGGTGCTGGCCGACTATGCCGCCTATGTCGCCTGCCAGGAGCGGGTAAGTGCCGCCTGGCTGGACCGGGACGAATGGACACGCCGGTCCATCCTCAACACCGCGCGTAGCGGCAAGTTCTCCTCCGACCGCGCCATCGCCGAATACTGTGAGGAGATCTGGGGTGTGCAACCGGTAACCGTGAGCGCTTAAGCCAATGACGCCGGGCGGCATAGCGGTTCGCCCGACCGGAACGAACGGGAGCCAAGCATGACAGCCGGGACCACTACTGCGGGCAGCAGCGCGCCGCTCGGCGCCACCCTTGGTCAGGGCAGAGTCAATTTCAGCGTCTTCTCGCGGAGCGCGTGGCGGATCGACCTGCTGCTGTTCAAGCACGCCGACGACGCGCAACCCACCCGGGTCATCACTCTCGATCCCCGCCGCCACCGCACTTACCACTATTGGCATGTCTTGGTGCCGGACATCGGGCCGGGTCAGCTCTAAGCCTATCGCGCCCAGGGGCCGCTGGCGCCGCAGCAAGGACTGCGCTTCGATGCCGAAAAGGTCCTGCTCGATCCCTACGGCCGCGCCGTGGCGGTATCCACCGGCTACGACCGCCACGCCGCCACCCGGCCCGGCGACAATGCAGCGGTGGCGATGAAGAGCGTGGTGGCCAACCCCGGTCGCTACGACTGGGAAGGCAACCAGCCGCTGCGCCGGCCCTTCGCCGAAACCGTGATCTACGAACTGCACGTCGGCGGCTTCACCCGCCATCCCGCTTCCGGCGTAACGGCCGAACGGCGCGGCACCTTTGCCGGCCTGATCGAGAAGACCCCCTATCTCAAGGATCTCGGCATTACGGCCGTCGAGCTGCTGCCAGTATTCCAGTTCGACGCTCAGGATGCCCCGCCGGGTCGGGTCAACTACTGGGGCTACCAGGAGGTCATTCTCGACGTGGTGTTCAATCACAACACCGA
Source organism: Gammaproteobacteria bacterium (assembly GCA_041307205.1). GTDB lineage: Bacteria > Pseudomonadota > Gammaproteobacteria > Chromatiales > Chromatiaceae > JARRQB01. The sequence continues at coordinate 6,712 of JBFZDU010000525.1, forward strand.
GGGCGGCCGGGACGGCCCAACGCTGTGTTACCGGGGCCTCGCCAACGAGTTGTATTACATCCTCGAACCAGACAAGTCCCGCTACGCCGACTACAGCGGCTGCGGCAATACGCTGAATGCCAATCAACCCATGGTGCGGCGGATGATCCAGGACAGCTTGCGCTACTGGGTGACCCAGATGCACGTCGACGGCTTCCGCTTCGATCTGGCATCCATCCTGTCGCGCGACGAGTCGGACCATCCCATGCCGAACCCGCCGGTGCTGTGGGACATCGAGTCGGATCCGGTGCTGGCGGGCACCAAACTGATCGCCAAAGCATGGGACGCCGCCGACCTGTATCAGGTGGGCAGTTAAGTCGGCGACGTCTGGCAGGAATGGAACGGCCGCCTCCGTGATGATGTGCGGCGTTTCTGGCGCGGCGACGGGTCGGTCTCGGCCATTGCCTCGCGACTTCTGGGCAGTCCGGACATCTATGGCCACGAAGAGCGTGAGGCGCTGCGCAACCGCCAGGTAAAGAACTTCCTCGCCTTGGAAATGCGGGCGGTCGGCACCCCGCTGCTGCTCATGGGCGATGAACTGCGCCGCACCCAGCAAGGCAACAACAACGGTTATTGCCAAGACAACGAGATCAGCTGGATGGATTGGCGCCTGCTGGCGCGTAATGCCGACATCCACCGCTTCGTCAGGGAGCTCAACGCCTTTCGACAGCGCCGCGAGGTGGTCGTGAAAAAGGAGCGACTGAGCCTGAACGAGCTCCTGCGCCGCGCGCACGTGCAGTGGCACGGCGTCAAACTCGATCAGCCGGACTGGAGTGAACACTCCCGCGCCCTCGCCTTCACGCTGCGGAGCCTGCACGGGGGCTATTTCCTGCACGGCATACTCAACGCTTACTGGGAGCCGCTCAGCTTCGAGCTGCCGGCCAGTCCGACGGAAGACGGCCAGTCCTGGCGGCGCTGTATGGATACCGCGCTGGCGTCGCCGGATGACATCCGGCCCTGGGCACAGGCACCGCTGGTGGCGCAGCCGACGTATGTCGTGCAAGCACGCTCGGTGGTCGTTCTCGCGCTGGCGCGGCAAATCCCCGAGAGTCGTTCAGGCCCAACGAAGGGCAACGGCAACCAGCCACCGGTTGACGCCGGGGCTTAGAACCGAACTGCCCGGAACCCCCATTGAGCGCTGATGTTTTTTCCAAGGGTGCTGACCGCGTCAAAATGCTCGTTACGGCCGCCGCCCTGGCCCTCGGCACCCAGCAGGCGGTGGAGACGGGGCGACCTGTTCGATGCGCAGCGCAATTACGCCCTGGCGCGCTACGA
>JBFZDU010000526.1:0-4724 GCA_041307205.1 Gammaproteobacteria bacterium
ATAAGAAGGCCGCCCGCATCCTGCTGCTGCTCGTGCTTGCCTCGGCGATCGCGGTCGGCTTCACCTATCGCGGACACCTCGACGTCACCGCACTCGAGGCCTGGGTGGTCGGCACGGGTGCCGCGGCCCCGCTGCTGTTCATCGGCCTGTACGCGCTGGCCACGGTGCTGTTCCTGCCCGGTTCGGTGCTGACCCTCGCCGGCGGGGCCTTGTTCGGGCCGGTTTGGGGCACCCTGTACAACCTGGCCGGCGCGACGCTCGGTGCCGTGGTCGCCTTCGTGGTCGCGCGCTACCTGGCGTCGAACTGGGTCCAGGCGCGCATCGAGGCCGGCGCCGGCGGGCGGATCGAACGCCTCGTCAAGGGCGTCGAGGCCGAGGGCTGGCGCTTCGTCGCCTTCACCCGGCTGGTGCCGCTGTTCCCGTTCAACCTGCTCAATTACGCCCTCGGCCTGACCCGCATCCCGCTGCTGCACTACACGCTCGCGAGCGTCATCTTCATGCTGCCCGGCGCGCTGGCCTACACCTACCTGGGCTTCGCCGGGCGCGAGGCAGTCGCGGGCGGCGAAGGCCTGATCCGCAACGGCCTGATCGCGCTGGCGCTGCTCGCCGTGGTCGCCTTCCTGCCGCGCCTGGTGGCGCGGCTGCGCGAGAAGCCGATGCTCACGGTCGAGGAATTGAGGACGAGGGCGGATAGCAACACAGGCTTGATCCTCGACGTGCGGACGGCCGCGGATTTCGTCGGAGCGCAGGGCCACATTGCCACCGCGACGAATTTGCCGCTGGAAGAACTCCCGACACGTCTCGCCGAACTGAGCGAAGACCCCGAAATCCCGATCGCCATCGTCTGCCGCACCGACCGCCGCTCGGCCAAGGCCGCGGCGCTGCTGGCGCGCCACGGCTTTGCCGACGCACGCGTGGTGCGCGGCGGCATGACGGCATGGCTGGCCCGGGGCTGGCCGGTCGAAGACCGATCCGATTCACCCGCGGAAGGAGCTCAAACATGAACACCCTGTTGATTCTCAACGACCCGCCGTATGGCACCGAGCGCAGCTTCAACGGCCTGCGCCTGGCCAAGGCGTTGGCCGGAAACGACGCCGAGGTCAGCGTTTTTCTGATGGCCGACGCGGTGGCCTGTGCCAAGGCCGGCCAAAAAGTCCCGCAGGGTTATTACAACCTCGAGCTGATGGTGAAGGCGGTGGCACGCAAGGGCGAGGTGCTGCTGTGCGGCACCTGCATGGACGCCCGCGGGCTCGGCGACGACGAACTGGCCGAGGGCGCACGGCGCGGCACCCTTGACGAGCTGGCCGAGCGGACGCTGGCCGCGGACCGGGTGCTGGTGTTCTGACCGATCGCGGTCGTGGATAACTGTACGCACCACCGATGACTCGAATTCGAGGGGGAAATCTGTCAATGGCCGTCGTCACCGTCCTGTCGAAACAACCGCCCGGCGGGCGGTGCTCAGCGTACCTACGCTAAGCCGAGGCGCTGGGGTGAGCGATTCGGCCTGGATATCGAGGTGCGTTACTGCGAGGGCGAGCAAGCCAGCGAAGCGCCAGCACTGCTGGTCGAAGGTGTGCTCGTCCAACCCGCCGACGGGGTGATCGTCGCACCGGAGGATCTGGCGCAGAGTATGGCGGGTCGCTTCGACGCGCTGGCCATCAATACACTCACTACCGCGTTGAACGAGACCCAGGAAGACTGGATGGAGGAATGGTCGAGTGGCCAGTGAATCGAAGCTTTTCACCCGCTGCGTCCATGCCGGTGAACTGAGTGACGCCTACGGCACAGCCCGCATACCCCGGTCTACACCACGACCACCTTGCTTCGGTCGGCTCGGCTGGTCACGAGGATACGGAAGTCGTCAGCGGCGTGCTCGGTGCCATGGGCATCGACGCGGTGCGCGCGCGGTACGGCTGAGCGTCGGTGAGCCGACCACCCTGGCCGAGATCCGGACGGCGGCGGTGAGACTGCTCAACGGCTGTCGAGCGTTGGTGTCCTGACACATACCCGGGACTATCCGTGACGGCATGGACAACCGGGGTTCGGCGGTGCGATTTGTGGGCACGCTGCGCTGGTGCGTGACCGGGGAAGCGTTGACCGAGCTTTGTGAGGAACGATCGCAGGTGGCCAAGTAAATCAGGGTCGTTACACTTGAGTGCAGCGCGATCTTCGACGATGGGGCGGGGGACGCGAGAGTGCCTTCGTTTACCACTGGGCCAAGCGCTTGGCGCTGCCTTTACTGGAACTGATCTGGGCGATCTACCTGGCGCTGCCCTTCAGTCTGCACCCCAGCTTTGTGGTGCTGCCGTTTGCGACGCTGCCCGCGCTCAGCGATGCGAATCCTTGCTATTGAGATACAGCACCGATTTCGATACCGATCGCTGCGTGGTCATTCCGATCAGCATCTGCACCTGATCCGGGTTGATTGACCGCGCGTAGATCAGCATTTCCCTGCTGCGCGTAAGGCCCCGGCGTCGGGCCATAGCCTTAACCCGGCCCAGGGTGGCCGGCCGCTCGGCCTTCCAGCGCCGTCCCCGGGTGCAATCCAGGGGCGGCCGCAAGCCGTCCGCCTGATACGCATAACGCAAGCTTCGTTTTCAGGTCGCCTGGGTGTTCGAGTCAACGGCAATCGCGGCGTTGCGCCACAAGTACCTGCCGATGCGGCCAAATGAACAGATTTTGACTAGTAATACATAAGACAAAAAGTCTACAATCATTCACGAACGCCAAAAGACCGAGGCACAGATGCAGGCCACATTGATCGTTAAAACCAGCCGCGGCGCGGCTGCAGCGCTTGCCGGCGAACTGCGTGACAGGAATCGCCTGTGGACGGCGTCGCGCACCGCGCCGGACGCCGCCACGGGCAAGCAGATCGTGTGGGATGCGACCGAGGACCCTTTCCCCGCGAGCACCTGCCGGATCGTCGCGACGGCCTGCTCTAGTGTGCGGGGACCATCCGCCTGCGGCCCTTCGAGCGCCGTGCTGAACAGGTCTTCGAGGAAGGCTGGGGTTGGGAGTCTGATGGGCGCGGTTCGCGCCCCCAAGACCGCCCTGCGTCGCTTCACGTGAGTTCGGAGCGGATCGACATGCACCAACGGCAAGACAGACCACCCGTAGCGGGCAAGTCCGGCGAGCCGGGCGCGGGCTGCTCGATGGTCTTCTTCGACGGGGCCTGCCCACTGTGCCGGCGCGAGATCGCGCACTACCGGCGGCGGCGCGGCGCCGAGGGGCTGGTATGGATAGACATTGCCCAAGAAGACGCGCGGCTCGCCGATTTCGGCCTGGTGCGCGCCACGGCCATGGCGCGTTTCCACGTGCTCGACCGCAACGGCCAGTGGCAGACCGGGGCCTGGGGCTTCGCCGAACTGTGGTCGCGGCTGCCGGCCTATCGCTGGCTGGCGCGCCTGCTGCGCGGCTTGCGGCTGCTGCCGCTGCTCGATTGCGCCTACACCGCTTTCGCCCGCTGGCGGTTGCAGCGCCGCTGCGGTACCGGAACTTACGATTCGCAGGGTCACTGAGGGAGGCTCGACATGCAGCTTTACACCCTGGAGCGCGAACAGTGGCTGGACCGGGCTTTGGACAAGGTCTTCCCGTTCTTCGAAAGACCCGAGAACTTGGCCCTGATCACCCCGCCCAGCCTGGGTTTTAAGCTGCTCACGCCGTCGCCGGTCAAGATGGAGCAGGGACGGATCATCGACTACACCATTCGGGTCATGGGGGTGCGGGTGCGCTGGCGCTCGCTGATCTCCAACTACGATCCGCCGCACTGCTTCGTCGATGAGCAGCTGCTGGGTCCCTACAGCTTCTGGCATCACACGCATCGCTTTGAGCCGTCCGGCAATGGCACGCGCCTGCTGGATGAGGTGCGCTATGCCCTGCCGGCGCTGCTTCCCGTACCCATGGCCGATGCCATCCAGCGCTGGCAGGTGGGGCCACTGCTGACGCAGATCTTCGACTATCGCCAGTGCCAATTCGAACGACTGTTCGGCGGTCCGTCGCCCCAGGCGCGGGCCCCCCAACCCGAACTCGCAACGGAGTACTGACATGCGCATCGCACTGTTCGGCGGCACCGGCTTCGTCGGCAGCTACTTGGTGGACGCCTTGGTGGCGGCCGGCCTCCAACCGGCGCTGCTGGTGCGTCCGGACAGCGCGCACCGGATTCGGCATCCGCAGGCCTGCAACATCGAGCACGGCGACGTCTTCGACCGCGAAGCGGTCGCCAGGACCCTCGCCGGCGCCGATGCGGTGATCTACAACATCGGCATACTGCGCGAGTTCCCCGCACGCGGCATCACCTTCGAACGCCTGCACTTCGACGCCGCCAAGCGGGTGATGGATGCGGCAGCGGCAGCCGGGGTGCAGCGCTTCCTGCTGATGAGCGCCAACGGCGTCAAGGCCGACGGCACCGCCTACCAACGCACCAAGTATCTCGCCGAGCAATACCTGGCCACCACCGACCTGGACTGGACCGTGTTCCGCCCCTCGGTGCTGTTCGGCGACCCGCGCGGTCGCCAGGAGTTCGCCACCCAGCTGCGCCGGGACATCGTGGACTCGCCCTTGCCCGCGCCGTTGTTCTACGCCGGCCTGTTGCCGAGCGGGGCCGGCGCCTTCCAGATGTCGCCGGTGCACGTCGCCGACGTCGCCCAGGCCTTCGTCGCCGCGCTGCAGCGGCCCCAGACCATTGGGCAGCTACTGCCGCTGGGCGGGCCGCACGCCCTCAGCTG
>JBFZDU010000527.1:0-4164 GCA_041307205.1 Gammaproteobacteria bacterium
GCCGGATGTTCCGGGTCGTGCACACCGTCGTCGGCCAGCGGCTTCCACTGCGCCGACACGACGGACCCGGCGCCAAGCGCGCCCGCCAGCGTCAGGATCAGGGCGTTGCGCTGGTTGTTCATCCGGGGATATAGACACCCGCCGAACGAATGGCCCGCTGCAGGCCTTTGGTCGACTCCTCCAGGCTCTCCACCGCCTTGGCAAAGGCCCCGTCCTTCGCCTGCGCCTCGGCGCGGGCCCGCAGGTATTCGGATTCCGCAACGAAATCCGCGATGCGCTTGCGCGTGGCCTCGGTCGATTTCTCGTCGTCCAGCAGGACTTTCAACAACATCTGGTGCGTGTCGTTGCGGTCGATCTCGTAATGATATTCCTCCTCCTTGCTCGCGAAATTGAGCGAGCGGACCAAGGTCTCACCGCCACGCAATTGCTCCAGCTCGAGCTTTGCATCCTCGTATACGGCATCGATGAGCTTGCGCGCATCCGCGAGTTGGTGGATATCGGCCAAGTGCTGGGCACTGGCGGCCCGGGTGCGTATGGCCTTGGCTCTGCGTAGCACCGCATCCTTGCCGCCCTTTTCAGCCGCGATCCGCTCTACCGCCGAAAGCAGCACATCCACGCTCTTGGCCTTGCCGTCAAAGTCCCGCTCCCGCTTGGCTTCGCCTTCGGCGCCGGTGCCGATCACCCGAACCGCCTTGAACATGGTCTCGGTCGCCTGCTGCAGTTTGACCGTGGCACCCGCCATGTCGCCGCTCGCAAAGCTCGCCTCGGCCGCCGCCACCGCGGTCCTGGCCTGCTCACGCAGTTCCTTGGCCTGGGCGTTGTCGCTTGCGTCTATGCGCTTAGCGCCCGAGGAGTGCCCGACCAGTCGCTTGACGTTGTCCAGCCGGCTCTTCACGGCGGCTTTGTCCTGGGAGAACGCCGGCGTGCGCGCCTCGGCAGCGGCGGCTTGCGGAAGGACCCCGAACACTGCGACGGCGCCCGCGATCAACATTGCCCTGAGTGCTAACTTGTTGGGCATTGGACTACCCCCGATACTCGTCTCAAAAATAGAATCCGGCCAGGCGCATCGCCTTGACCAATTCGCCCACTGCCGCCTCCGCCGCCGCCAATGCCTCGTCGTAGCTTTGTCGTTTTGCTTTCTCGCCCGCCTCGCGGTGCCGGGCTTCGGCCAGGATCACATGCTCTTGCAGCTGCTCGGCCCTTTGCCCCTCCGGCGGCGACTCCTTGGTCAGCATGTCCAACAACATGCGCTGACTCTCGTAACGCCGCAGTTCGTACGCATATTCGTCGGCCGGCGTGAGGAACTCCAACTCGTACTCGACGGTTTCGCGGTCACGCAGGTGCTTCAAGGCATAGAGCAACTGATGATAGGCCCCGTCCAGGACCGCATAGGCTTCCGGATACTCCTGCTTCGCCGCCAAGGCCTCGGCAGCGGCCACGCGTTCCTTGAAGTTGGCCTGGTCCAGCGCGCCCGCCGCCATGGCACCACGTTCGGCCACCGCGGCATCGAACGACTCACGGAACATCAACAAGTCCTTGCGGCGCTCTTCGTAACGTTGCCGGTACAGCACGTGCTGCTGGTCGCGCGGCTTGGTGCGTTCCCGATAGGCAGTGCCGACCTCCTTGAGCAAGGCATCCGTGTCCGCCGCCAAGTTCGGGTCGCCGGCCCCCAGGACCCGCTCCTGCAGTCCTTCCAGGGCGTCGCGCATCCGCTCCCTTTCGCCATCGGGCAGGCGTTCGATCATGCGTCCCGCCAAGGTGAGCTTCTGTTCGACCACGCTGAGGGTCCGTGCGGCCGGATCGTCCTGACCGACCGCGATTTCCGCGCTGCCCAGCAACAAGGCCAACAACCACCCGATCTTCCAGTAGCCCGCATTTTCCGTACGCATCCTGGTCCCTTCCCTCGATGTTACTGGCGCGCTTTGTTCTTCGAGTGACACTTGCGGCACTCGGCCACCGGGAACGCCACCTTGCCATGACAGACACCACATTTTTCGCCCAGCAGGATCGACGCCATGCTGATGTTGTTGGCACCCTTTTTCGGGATGAAGATCGCCGGATGGCAATTGGAGCAATCCAGCCATTCGGTGTGCTGCTTGTGCGGGTACACCACGTCGGGCATGGAGCCCTTCACTTCGCGCACGATGTTGAGATCCAATACGACCGGCTGCTTGGTCGGGTCGTACAAGTCATAACGCGGTTGCACCGCGCCGCTTTCCAGGGCCTTGACCCAGTCCACGCGATTACCGGAGTTGCCCTTGGGCATCGCGGCGAAGGCCTCCTTGGGATGTTGCAGCACCAGGGTCCCCTCGTTGGCTGGATCATGGATGCCGTCTTTGGCAGGCGGCGGGTTGCGCTTCGACGCAGGCTGGAGCAGCCGGTTGAAGGTGTTCACGGGCTGCTTGGCGGTCGGCGCCTTGGGAGTAGCGGCCGGTGCCGCCGCCACGACCGTGGCATCGCGCACCGGCGCCGCGGGCGCCGCCTTGGGCGCGGCCGCAGGCGGTGCGGCAGCAGCCGTCGGTTTGGCACTGATGAACTGGTCCAGGGAAGCGGCCAACTGTTGACGCTCGCCCCCGGCGGGGACCGCTGCGGCGGGCGGAGCGGCCGCAGCGCCGGCGCCGTCGAGCGTCGCGAGCATGTGCAGCACCGCAGCGCGCACGTCCTCGTCACTCAGGCTGGGATTGCCACCGCGCGGCGGCATCGCATTCACCCCCTCGATGGCCCGCCGCACCAAGGCGTCACTGCCTTGCGCGCGCCGCGCCGCCCAGTCCGCCGCCACCCCGAGCTTGGGTGCGCCCAGCAAGCCGGAGGCGTGGCAGGCCGTGCAGGTGCTGTTCACGATGTCCGCGCCCTTGTCCGCCAGGACGCCCGCCGGAAGCGCGGCCAAGCAAAGCGCCGCAAGCAGGGCAGCCCGCCATTCTGCATTGTGTCGTTTCATGTCGCGTCCCCTCACTTGCGCCCCGGTGCGATGAGTTTCTGCAGGGTGCTCTCATGTACCTGCGTCTTGGTGCCCGGCTTGGCTGAATGGCACAGGTCGCAGTTCTCCACCGACCATGCGATATCCCCATTGTGGCAGGCACCGCAATACTCGCCGTCGATGATCTTGAGCATGGTGATGTCGTTGCCGCCCGCCTGGAATTTGAAGCCCAGGTCGGCATGGCACACCTTGCAACGAAAGCGCACGCGATGAAACCAGTGCGGAAACACAGCCGGGCGCATACCCGCATCGTCGGAGTAATTGTTAATGACGACATCGCCGTACTCCGCCGTTGCCGGACGATAGGCGCCAGACGCCAACACCAGCAGCAGGGTTAATATGCCGAAACGAATATACTTTGGATTATTGCTGTTGTAAGCCCAGGTCATCTCTCCAACCTCCTGCCGTCGTTCAACGCCTCGTTCAAACCGCATCAAAAGCGCCGTTCGGCGCTAAGTAAATAAATTGCGTTGTTCCCATCGTCCGCTTTCGAAAACGTCGCGCGCGCGCGCAGCAGCAACAGGCCGATCTCGTAAGTCAGTTCGCTTTCCCACAACAGCTCCTCCGGCTGCTCGATCGTGCTGTTCGAAAACAGCGAATCGATCGATCCGCGCAGGCGCGTATCGAACACCAGGGAACGCAGGCCGAAAAACCGCCCGTCACGGTAGTGCAGGTCCAGCGTCGTGATATCGCTCTTGCTGCTGACCCCATCAGTGGTGTTATCCGTGTAATTGAGGGTCGCGGACACATCGAAGTTGCGGTGGACCCCCAGCTGCCGACTGTGCACCCCAACCAAGTTCACCGTAAACAGCTCCGTATCCAGGCGGCCTGCAGAACGCAGATCCAGGACTGCCGCCTGCACGTAGGTCGTCTGTTGGTTCTCATTGTAGGACATGCTGACGTTGGCCCGGTTCAGCAACTGGGTCAACTCGCCTTCCTCGGTATCGGTGTCGAAACGCAGGTCCTGGCCCAGGTTGAGCACCACCGCGAGCGGGGAAGCCGGCGCGAATACCCAGGTCCGCATCAGGTCATGGCCGATGTTGGTCTGGGCAAACTGGGCGCTGCCGAAATCCTCACCCGTGCGGTTACCGGCCAACGCCCCGGTGTTCCAAGTGTAGATGAAGTCGCGCCAGGGAATCGGCCTGGCGTTGAAGACCATCCCGAGGGTCTGAAAGCTCGAGGTGGAG
>JBFZDU010000528.1:0-2680 GCA_041307205.1 Gammaproteobacteria bacterium
GGCAACTCTGCGGCACGGCGGCAGCCGGCTCGACCTCGCACAGCAGCTGGTACTCCCAGACCACCGCCGCCTCCTTGACCCTGGCGAACACCAAGCCGAAGGCCATACCCTGTGCTTCCGACGGCGACACCAGCACCCCGGCAGCCGACAGCCCCGCCTGCAGGGCGCGAAAGTCACAAGGCGGCGGGCTATTCACGGGCGCTGGATAAGGGGAGCGTCACAGATACGACTTGCCGAAATGGTAGCATGGCCCTTGTGCGTTGACCGCCTTGGGGTCCAACTCTATAGTCTGGTCGCATGGCTGGCGAAACCCTGGGAATGTCGGATCAGGAACTGCGCGCACTGGAGGCGCGGGTGGAGGAATTGATCCGTGCCTGTACCCGCCTCAAGGAAGAAAACGCGGCGCTGCGCGCCCGCCATGATCAGGTGCTTGCCGAGCGCAGCGGCCTGGCAGAAAAAACCGACCTCGCCCGCTCCCGCGTCGAGGCCATGATCTCGCGTCTGAAGAACCTCGAGCCCGGCACGTGAGCACCCCAATCAAACCCATAGCCGTCCGGATCCTCGACAAGGAATACCGGGTAGCCTGCAAGGAAGGCGAAGAGGATGAGCTGCTCGCCTCGGCGCGCCACCTGGATGCGCGCATGCGCGAGATCCGCACCTCGGGCAAGGTCATAGGTACCGAACGGATCGCAGTCATGGCGGCCCTGAATCTGGCGCATGAGCTGCTGTCGAAGCGGGACACCGCTGCACCGGCGGCCGCCGATACCGGCGACCGACGCCTGCGGCAACTACGCGAGCGAATCGAGGTGGCGCTCAACGCCAGCAATCAGCTGGAACTCTGAACCGTTTGGGTTTAGCCTGTCTTTCAGGGCATCCCCTGCGGTGTTCGCCACCTGACCCGCTTAACCCTTGGGCCTATGCGATACAGCTCGGGAATCGCACCGTCGGCACCAGTGTGCAGGTCCGCCTTCGAGCGGAAAGCCTTAGGAGCCAGCCGCGTTTCCCACTTGAACCCTCGGTTCAAGGAAAACGGTCGGGAACGGCACAGGCGGGGGATGTCCTTCTTTATTGACCGGCCTCACGAACGGCCGTCTCGGCAGCAACAAGCCCTGTTCGCCATGCCGCCTTCCCTGACTCCGCACCTCCCCCGGGGATAGCGGGGGACGCAGTGCCCTGACGCGATGCTTCACACCCAGCCCATGCCAGACAAACCGGCCCTGCGTCACCAGTTGCGCCATCGCCGCGCTCGGCTCAGCCCCGCCCAACAACGCCGGGCCAGCCAGCGTGCAGCCCGTCGTCTGGCGCGCCTGCCGGCATTCGCCCGCGCCCGCCGCATCGCCGCTTATGTGGCACGTGGCGGCGAACTCGATCCTGCACCCGCCCTGGCACTGGCGCTGCGCCGCGGCAAGCAGTGCTTCCTGCCGGTACTGCATCCCTTCGGTCACAACCGCCTGTGGTTCGCACGCTGGCAGCGCGGCGACCGGATGCGCGCCAACCGATACGCTATCCCCGAGCCAAGCGCGAGGGTCGGACGGCTCGCAGCGCAACGCCTGGACGCCGTGTTGGTGCCGCTGGTCGGTTACGATCTGCAGGGCACGCGCCTCGGCATGGGTGGCGGCTACTACGACCGCACCTTTGCCTTCCGGCGGCTGCGCCGGTCGTCACGCCCGCTGCTGATCGGCTATGCCCATGCCTGTCAACAAGTCGAACAACTGCCGCGTGCGGCCTGGGACATAGCACTCGATTGCATAGTGACGGACCGCGCGACGCATCGCGTGGCCGCCCCACGCAAGCAACGCTAACCTCACTGCGTGCTCTGTACCGGCCCATGCGGCCGTCGCATGCGGCACCCCGCTACGCGCCACGAACGCCACGCCGGCTGATGCAGCGAAATGCGTTTCACAGCGCCAGGACGGCGCCAATCGAATTCGATCCAAACGGTAATGAGACATCCGCCACCGCCATGAACAGCAAGCTGCAGACCTTGCCATCGCCTGCTGCCACCCCAATTGGCAATGGTTGCTTGCGTCCATCCAGGCTGGACACTAAAGATATTCGCTAACTACGCGATATATCAGGTGTCTTTGCTAGTATTTCCGTATTACTTGTTTATACTCAACCCATGGTCTATGGCACCCACGCTTGGAGGGGAGTTAATGGCAGTAAAGAAAGCAGCAGCAAAGAAGGCAGCAGCAAAGAAAAAGGCTGCTCCGAAAAAGAAGGCAGCAGCCGCGAAAAAGGCTGCTCCAAAGTATGCAGCAGCAAAGAAAAAGGCTGCTCCTAAAAAGAAAGCGGCAGCCAAGAAAAAGGCTGCTCCAAAGAAGGCAGCAGCAACGAAAAAGGCTGCTCCGAAAAAGAAGGCAGCAGCCAAGAAGAAGGCTGCTCCAAAGAAGAAGGCAGCAGCAAAGAGCACGGCAGCTGCCACTTGAGCAGAAGGCTGCAGTTCGCTGGGATGGAACCCTAGGCTCCGCCCCAGGTTTGCAACGCAACAAGGCCCGGCAACTACCGGGCCTTGTTGTTCATGGACCCAGCGGGCTAGCCGCCGCTGGCAAAGAGTCGATAGGCCGGGTTGTCGGTCTCTTCCGCGAAGGCGTAACCGCGTTGGCGCAGGAAGTCGCGGAACGGCTTGGCGTCACCGTCACCCAACTGTATGCCGACCAGGACCCGCCCGTACGCTGCG
>JBFZDU010000529.1:0-3524 GCA_041307205.1 Gammaproteobacteria bacterium
ATGGTCGCACGCAGGTTGACATCGAGCAGCGCCTCCACTTCCGCCCAAGGTTCCGCCTCACCGCCCGGACCGACATGCGTGTTCATCCCCGCATTGGCCACCAACAGGTCGATCGGCGACGCGGCGCCGAGTTGTGCGAGCCACCTGATGACCGCCGCCGTGTCGCGCAGGTCGATGCGGTGCTGCTCGACCACCGCCCCGCGCGCCTTGCAGCGTTGTGCCGCCTCGGCCAACAGGGGGCCATTGCGCCCGTGCAGGTGTAACACGACGCCAGGCGCGGCATAGGCTTCGGCCAGCGCGCTGCCGATGGCGCCGGAGGCGCCCGTGATGAGGATCGTGGTCGTTGCCTTCACGTCAGCCTCTCCAGCGGAGAACGTTCCGCTTCCAGGAGCGGAACACAGTTCGACACCGCGAGCTCGATGCCAGCGCGGCAGTAGAAACCCCCATTCACCTGCGTCGCAAACATCACGGCGTTGCGGAAGCGGCGGAACAGTTCATTATTGGGTGGCTCCCCCAATTTCCAGAAATCGTCGAGCGCCCCCTGGAAGGTCAGCCCAGGCAGATTGTAGATGGGATCGCTCAGCGACACCGTCGGGCACCCGAGACCGAGGGCCACACTGCCGACCGTGCTGTTGACCGTGACGACGCCGCGCGCGGAGCCGACCAGGCGTTCGAGGCTCCCCGACTCGAGATAATCGACCCGCCCTTCCAGCCCGAATTCGCGCTCGAGCCGCGCAATCGTCCCGCGGTAGCCGGCCAGGCTGGCATCGAGCGGGTGATTCTTGATCACCAGCCGCATGTCGCCTGCCGCGTGGCACGAAAACGATGCCATGACGAAGGCCATCACCTCGGCCATTCCGGTAAAGCGCGAGTGGTCGCGGATCTGGGCGTCGCTGTCGAGTTGCAGGGGCAGGACAAAATAGCGTCCGCCACCGGTTACGAGCCTCTCGATCAGGGCGGCGTCGCGGGCAGCGGTGGCGCGCAGCACGATCATGCGGCGAATGAAGCCGAGATATTCCATGGGCGCGCTGACCGGCGCATGGGTGCGATACCCGGGAAACCAGACAGGATTGGCTGCCCCGGCCAGATGGTAGGCGACGTCGTGCGCCGCCCGGCGCGAAAACGGGGAAGCGAAGGCCACTGTCTCCTCCTCGCCGGGCAGTTCACCGCCTACCGCCCAGAACCAGTCCGGATCGCGCGGCAACAGCGAATGGCCATTGACCCCCTCGCGTTCCAGCGTAATCCAGTACGGGCGGAAGTAGCCCTCCTCGAAGACATGGGAACGGACACCAAGCCGATCCGCCCGGCCGATGGCCGGGCGATGCACCGGGCGCCGGTCGCCGAAGACGATCTGGTCGGTGATCCCGCACTCGCGATAAATGCGCTCGAGAAAATCGCCCAGTTCCGCGGGTCGACCGCGATAGTTCCATGCCGGGCGCCGGCCCCAGTAGAGTCGGTCACCGGCGTTGAAGTTGATCCGGAACACCGCGTGCCCGCGCTCGGCGAGTCGATCCGCCAGGCAGGTAAAAAATGGCGAGCAGACCCCCTGAAGGAATAGGAATCGGCGCATCAACGAACCCCGACAACCCGGCGCAGTATGATTCGCGCCGTCCCGCGCCACCACGGTTCACGCCCGCCCCGCTCGGCAGACCATTCGGCAAGCAAGTCCAGGGCCGCCTCGGGGGTGATCCGCCTCTTCCCCTCGCGGTCGAAATAGACGGGGTAGCGTATCAACGCACCAGCCACCAACTGGTCCAGGGTCAGGTTCCGCTGCCGGCGCGGACACTGGGCCAGGTCGTGAGTCAGCCCCCAGCCAGCATAGAAGGGCAGGCCGTGGCAAATAACTTCCTTGCCGCGCAGGAGCGCCTCGAAACCGCTCAGCGAAGTCATTACGTGAACCTCGTGGGCGTGCTCGAGCAGGCAGTCCATCGGCACATTGCCGACAACCTCGTCGCACCAATGGCGGGCTTCCTCCTCCCCGGTGCCGGCCCGGCGCATGCCGGCGAGGACATCCGGGTGCGGCTTGTAGACGACATGGGCGTCGGGGCGGGCAATCCGGACTGCGCGCAACAGGTCGATGTTCCGGCGAACGTCTGGCGCGCCAAAGGCCAGGGACGTGTCACTCTCCACCTGGCCGGGTACCAGCACTACGCGGCTGGCCGCCGATGGCGACTGCCAGTTGGCGTTGCCGACGTTGTACTTGGTCAACTGGCTGGCGACAATGCGTTCGCACAATGCCGCGGCACGCTCCGACAAACCCGCGTCGGGCTCCATGTTCGCAAGGATCGATTCCAGCCGCGAAGGGCGGGTGGCATCGTAGTAGATCCCCTGATCATCGACCACCCACGACAGCGGGCGGACGAGATCGGAACCGAGTCCCACGGAACGCAGGAAGCCGTCCTCGATGCGGAACACCCGGATGCCGGCCGCCAGGTCGTCGGGCACGCGCCGGCCCCAGATGGCCAGCGCTGAGCCAGCCGGCACCTTGGCCGGATCCCGGACGAAGCGGACCGATGAATTCGGGAAGCACAGCCGGACAAACGGCCGCTTCCAGCCCGAGAATTCCAGCGCAAAGACGGTTTCATCCATGCGGCGCGACCTCGGCGAACAGCTCCTCGATGGCCGCGAAATGTCCCTCCCAGGTGGGCGGCGTGAAGTCACACAAGCGCCGCACCTGTTCCACCCGGCGAGGAATCCCGGGATCGGCATAGTCGATGATCGCGCGTCGCCAGGCGGGCCCGTCGAGCGGATCGAGGTATTCGGGGATATCCCCGGCGATCTCGCGAAAAACCGGCAGATCGCTGGCGATCACCGGCACGCCGCAGGCCAGCGCCTCGACCAGTGGAATGCCGTAGCCTTCGATGAACGAGGGGAAAAGCAGCGCTTGCGCATGGCCGAGCCAGATGGACAGTTCGCCATCCGTGCAGCGCTTCAATTCGGTGACGTGACCCCTGAGGGCGCCGCATCTGTCGAGCAGGTCAACGACTTGCTCGCATTCCCAGCCGCGCTGCCCGACGATCACCAGGTGCGGGGCGGAATCGCCGAGTTCCTCGACGAGCTGCCGCCAGACATGGAGCAGCAACAAGTGGTTCTTGCGCGGCTCTATCGTTCCGAGTACGACAAAATACGCATTTTTCAATGGTCGACCGCAACCGGGTGCGGGAAGGTGCGCCGGCGGCAGGGGGGCCACGACACAGCGCGGAACCGGCTGACCGAGACTGCCGGCATAATCGTTCAGGGCATCCCGAGTCGCCGCTGAGTTCATGATCAGGCCGCGACCGGCCAATAACATGGTCTGCAGTCGGTGCCGGTGCCGCTCGTCGTCGCCGGCGCGGCAATATTCGGGATGCGACAGGGGAATCAGGTCATGCAGGAAAAATACCCCGTGCAGGCCACGCCTCGACATCTGGATGCCGTAGTCCGGTCTTTCCAGCCCACTGTGGCCGATATTGAGGAGGAGACCGCCGCGCGCGCGCCGCCAGGCCAAGGCATATGCTTGCGTCACGGCCCGCCTGATCAGGTAA
>JBFZDU010000530.1:0-2665 GCA_041307205.1 Gammaproteobacteria bacterium
AAAACACCTACTTCCGCGAATGCTTCATGGATGAGATCGCCCGGGCGCTCGGGCAAGACCCCTACACACTGCGCCAACGCCTGCTGGCGCAGTCCCCGAAGCAGCGCGCGGTACTGCATGCCGCCGCCGAACATGCCGGTTGGGAGCGCCCGGCACCACCTGGCGTCTATCGCGGCATCGCGGTGGAGACCTCTTACGGCAGCCATTGTGCCCAGGTGGTGGAAGTACGCATGCAAGGCGAGGGCCGCTTCCGGATCCTGCGCGTGGTGTGCGCCATCGATCCCGGCCACGTCGTCAACCCGGACACCGTCGAGGCCCAGGTCGAGAGCGCGATCGTCTATGGCCTGAGCGCCGCGCTGTTCGGCGCGATCACCATCGAGCGGGGTCGCGTGGTCCAGGGCAACTTCGACGACTACCCCATGCTGCTGCTGCGCGACATGCCGGCGGTCGAGACGGTGAGCGTGCCAAGCGGGGATTTCTGGGGCGGAATGGGCGAACCGCCCCTGCCGCCGATCGCGCCGGCCCTGTGCAATGCGCTATACGCGGCCACGGGCAAGCCGATCCGCGCCCTGCCGCTGTCCGGGCAGGGTCTGCGGCTGGCCTGAGCACCAGCTGGCAGCTGGCCCGGCGACCACCTTGGCCGCCGGGCGCGCGGGGCGGCCACCATGCCGGAACAGTCACCCACAGCACAGCGCCGCGTCGTCGCCCTGGTCTGCCTGGCCGAGACCTTGAGCATGACGGGCTTCGCAGCCTATCCGGCCTTCCTGCCGACGCTGCGCGAAGCCTGGGCCATGAACGGCGCCGAGGCGGGTCTCGCGGGCGGCGCCCTGTTCTTCGGCTACATGCTGGCCGTACCCCTGCTGTCGGGCATTACCGACCGGCTGGATGCGCGCCAGGTGTTCGTCTTCTCCTGTGCCCTCGCCGCCGCCGGCAGCGCCGGCTTTGCCTGGCTCGCCCAGGGCGTGATCTCGGCGACCTTGCTGCAGGCACTGGTCGGCGCCGGCCTCGCCGGCACTTACATGCCGGGCCTCAAGGCCTTGACCGACCGCCTCGACGGGCCCCGCCTGCCGCGCTACATCTCCTTCTACACCGCGACTTTTGGCTTGGGCACGAGTCTGTCTCTGCTGCTGTCGGGCGGGCTCGGCGCCCGGCTGGACTGGCCCGCGGCCTTCGCGCTGCTGGCCCTTGGACCCGCCGCCGCGGCGCTGGTGTTCCTGGCGGGTATAGCACCGCGCCGGTCGGCGCATGCACACCTGGCGCCGTGGCTGCCAAGGTTTTACCCGGTGTTGGCGCAGCGCGAGATGCGCCGTTATGTGCTCGGCTATGCCGCGCATTGCTGGGAACTGTTCGGACTGCGCTCCTGGATGGTGGCCTTCCTGGTGTTCGCCTATGCCGGCCACCGGGCGCCGCCCCTGAGCGCCACCGATGCGGCCGCCGTGATCAATCTCCTGGGGCTGCCGGCCAGCATCCTCGGCAACGAGTGCGCCGGGCGGATCGGCCGCCGCCGCTGGATCACGCTGATGATGCTCGCCTCCGGGATGCTGTGCTGGATCAGCGGCTTCGCGTCCGGCTGGCCCTGGTGGCTGATGTTCGGGTTGTTGTCGCTGTATTTCGCGGCCGCGATGGCCGACTCCGCGGCGCTCACCGCCGGTCTGATCGCGGCGGCGCCGCTGCATCAGCGTGGCGCCGCCATGGCGGTTTATTCGTTGTTCGGATTCGGCGCCGGCTTCGCCGCGCCCCTGGTGTTCGGCGCCACGCTGGACCTGGCAGGCGACGGTGCCTTGGCCTGGGGCCTGGCATTCGGCAGCCTGGGCCTGTGGTCGTTGCTGTGGGCCATCATCCAGGCAGCGCAGGGAATTGCGCGGCACTAACAGGAACACGGACCGGCGGGACACTGCCGCAGCGCCGCCGTCAGTAGGTCAATGCCCGAACTCTTGGCGCAACCGCAATTGCAGCGTCTTCGCCTGCTTGAACGCCTCCTTGATCATCAAGCGCTGCAGCTCGTTGAGCACCGCCGGCTTCACCCGGTTCGCCTGATCGCGATCACCGCCCGCCAGCTGGCACTGAATCCGAATACGCTGCACCAGGTCGAAGGCCTCGACCGCCGCCGCGGTGTCGGCCGGCGCGCGCTGCAACAGCGGCCCGACCCGGCGCAGCCGCTCGGCGGTGTTGGTCGCCCGGACGCCGTGCTTCAGGCTCCAGATGCGTGCCGCATCCACGAATGGCCGGGCACCCCGCTTTTTCAGGTCGATGGTGTGCGGGTGCTGCGGGCCACCGTCATAGGCAAAGCCGCCGAACCAACCCAGCGACGGCGTGCACCGCAGGGCCTCCGCGCTCAGCCCGTGCAGGAAGCGCGGGTATTTGGCCGGCTGGGGCAGCAGCCAATCGTGCAGTTCGTCGACCAGATCGTCCTGGCCATACAGCGGCCGGAAGTCGAAGAAGATGGCCGCGTGCAGCAAGGCTTCGGGGTCTGGCGTCATCATCCAGCGCCCGAAGCGTTCGCGCCACTCCTGTGCCGACAGGCACCACGCCGGATTCCCTGCCATCACGTTGCCGCGGCACAGCGTGAAGCCGCAATGGTCCAGCGCGCGATTGACCGCCCTGGCAAAGGGCACGAAGGCGGTGCGCACCTGCGCCGTATCCGCCGCATTGTCCGGCAGGAAGA
>JBFZDU010000531.1:0-3615 GCA_041307205.1 Gammaproteobacteria bacterium
GCTGGGAAACCAGGGTGAGTACCTGGCGCAGCGAGTGCAGGGTGTTCACACCCAGCAGCACGCGGCCAGGGTCGGCGTACAGATGAGTATCCGTGATCTGCAGAACACGCAACGCGCCTGGAGGTCGGTCGATCGCGACGCCATCCAAGGCCGCATCGCCGTCATAGCGTGAGTGCTTCATTAGCGGTGCGTTCCTTTGCCGGACCCCTGCGAATTGTCGTGTACCAATGGTAGCTTATGGTTGCAGTCTGAATTAAACGGGTGAAATGAGCGGCCTCCTGAATTGTGAACAGTTACGCTTAAATGCCCGCCGGATACGATCGCAACCCGCGGTCGTGATCGATCTTGCCTATTGCTTGCATTGATAGAACCGATTTCTATACGCGACACCGCGGTCGTATATTGCCAGTGCAGCCCGCCGGCTTTCCGGCGATCCCTAACCCATCGGAGGAAATCTTCATGTCTCTCAAAGGAAGCAAGACCGAACAGCATCTGAAAGACGCGTTTGCCGGCGAGTCCCAGGCCAACCGTCGTTACCTGTATTTCGCCTCCAAGGCCGACGTCGAGGGCTACAACGACGTGGCCGCCGTGTTCCGGTCCACTGCCGAAGGCGAAACCGGCCATGCCCATGGTCACCTTGAGTACCTGGAGCAGGTCGGCGATCCGGCGACCGGTCTGCCTATCGGCCCGACCGCAGACAACCTGAAGGCGTCGATCGCGGGTGAGACCCACGAGTACACCGACATGTATCCGGGCATGGCCAAGGACGCCCGCGAGGAGGGTTTTGACGAAATCGCGGATTGGTTTGAGACCCTGGCCAAGGCCGAGCGCTCGCATGCCAACCGCTTCCAGAAAGCCCTGGACAACCTGGAAGGCTGATTCCATTGGCGGGCGGGGCGAGCTGCCCCGTCCGCGTTTCACCGGTACCACGACGCAGGAGATTCGACATGGCTGGCGGCGGCATACGAGAGGGCAATCTGGAGGCACCGACACGCCATCCGCTGGATTGGCGTAACCCGGATTTCTACGATCAGGATAAGCTGTACGCCGAACTGGAGCGGGTCTACGACATCTGTCACGGGTGCCGGCGCTGTGTCAGCCTCTGCCATTCCTTCCCAACGCTGTTCGACCTGGTCGACGAGTCCGAGACCATGGAAGTGGACGGCGTGGCCAAGGCCGACTACTGGAAGGTGGTCGACCACTGCTATCTGTGCGACCTGTGTTACATGACCAAATGCCCGTACGTGCCGCCGCACGAATGGAACCTGGATTTCCCGCACCTGATGCTGCGCGCCAAGGCGGTGAAGTTCAAACAAGAGGGCGCACCATTCAAGCACAAACTGCTGACCAGTACCGATGCCGTCGGCAAACTCGCCGGCATCCCGATCCTGGTCAATATGGTCAACGCATTGAACCGCAACGACGCCTTTCGCGGCGTGCTGCAGAGCACCCTGGGCGTGCACAAAAAGGCGCGCGTTCCCGCGTATCACAGCAAGCCACTGCGCAAGCGCTTGGCGACCAACACCGGCGCCGGTGCCGTGCCGGCCGGCCCGACCACTGGCAAGGTGGCGCTGTTCGCCACTTGTTACGGCAACTATAACGAGCCACAGGCCGGCGAGGACCTGGTCGCGGTGTTCGAGCACAACGGTATCCCGGTTACCATCGCGGACCAGGAACAGTGCTGCGGTATGCCCAAGCTGGAACTGGGCGACCTGGAGGCCGTGGTGGCGGCCAAGGATGCCAACATCCCGGCGTTGGCCCGGTTAGTGGATGCGGGTTGGGACATCGTGGCGCCGGTGCCGTCCTGTGTGTTGATGTTCAAGCAGGAACTGCCGCTGATGTTTCCCGAGGACCCGCTGGTCGCCAAGGTGCGCGACGCGATTTACGATCCGTTCGAGTACCTGATGCTGCGCCACAAGGACGGCAAGCTGAAGACCGACTTCAAGCACCCGCTGGGCAAGGTCGCCTACCATGCCGCCTGCCACCAGCGCGTGCAGAATATCGGACCCAAGACGCGCGAGGCGCTGGCGCTGGTGCCGGACACGCAGATCGAGGTCATAGAGCGCTGCTCGGGTCACGACGGCACCTACGGGGTGCGCAAAGAGACCTTCGAGATCGCCATGAAGATCGTCAAACCGGTGGTGAACCGGGTCAAACAGGCCGCAGCCGACCACTACACCAGCGATTGCGTCATGGCGGGCCACCACATTGCCAATGGCCTGGGCGACGGCAGCGATTCCGAACACCCGATCAGCCTGCTGCGCAAGGCATACGGCATCTGATCGCAGAGGAGAACAGCGATGGCTAACGAGGGTTACCACGAACCGACCGCGGAGCTCAGCGACGCGACCCGTGACATGCACCGCGCCATCACCTCGCTGATGGAAGAGCTGGAAGCGGTGGACTGGTACAACCAGCGGGTGGATGTGTGCAAGGACCCGGAACTGCGCGCGATCCTGGCGCATAACCGCGACGAAGAGAAAGAACATGCGGCCATGGTGCTGGAGTGGATCCGGCGCAAGGACCCGAGCTTCGACAAGGAGCTGAAGGACTACCTGTTCACGGACCGGACGATTGCCCACGAGTGAGTTGTGGAGAGGCGAATGAGCAAGCTGACCCGTTCCGACCTGTACAGCCTGGAAAAATACGCCGAAGTCCGCAGCGAATTCCGGGCGCGGGTGATGGCGCACAAGCAGACCCGCCGACTCGCCGTCGGGCCCAGCGCGACCTTGTATTTCGAAGACCGGCTGACGATGCAGTACCAGATTCAGGAAATGCTGCGCATCGAACGCATTTTCGATGCCGCCGGCATCCAGGACGAGTTGGATGCCTACAACCCGCTGGTACCGGACGGCGGCAATTGGAAAGCGACTTTCATGGTCGAGTTCCCGGATATCGAGGAGCGGCGCCGCGAGTTGGCACGGCTGATTGGCATCGAGGACCGGGTGTGGGTGCAGGTGGCGGATTTCGACCGGGTATATGCGATCGCCGACGAAGACCTGGAGCGCGAGGACGCGGACAAGACCTCATCAGTGCATTTCTTGCGCTTCGAGTTGAGCCCGGAAATGGTCAAGGCAGTGCAGGCGGGCAGCGCGATCAGTGTCGGCATCGACCACGAACACTACCGCCATGCGGTGGAGCCGGTGTCGGCGGCGGTTCGAGATTCGCTGGCCGGGGATCTGGCCTGAGCCGGTTCTGCCGGTGGGCGCTCCGCCCGCCGGGTTTGCGCCCAGCGGCTACGCTCGCCCGCAGCCCTCAAAAACCCTCGGTCGAGGTGAACAGCCCGACCCGCAGGTCCTTTGCGACATAGATCTCGCGACCGTCGACTTCCATGGTGCCGTCGGCGATGCCCAGCACCAGCTTGCGCGAGATGACCCGTTTCATGTCGATGTGGTAAGTGACCGTCTTGGCCGTGGGCAGGACCTGGCCGGTGAACTTCACGTCGCCCACGCCCAGGGCGCGGCCGCGGCCGGGGTTGCCCACCCATGCCAGGAAGAAACCAACCAGCTGCCACATGGCATCCAACCCCAGGCAGCCCGGCATGACCGGATCGCCGGGGAAGTGGCAGGCGAAAAACCACAGGTCCGGCCGGATGTCCAGTTCGGCAACGATGTC
>JBFZDU010000532.1:0-4986 GCA_041307205.1 Gammaproteobacteria bacterium
CCCCCACGCCTTGCGGCGGTGTTTGATGCGCATCCGGCCAGGACATTCACCGGGGAGAATCCACTCCCGGATCCGAAGATGCACCGCGAGCACGGCACCGAACGAACTGGGCGGACACGACTGACTCGGATTTCTTGGTTTCCCTAAGCCTTGGTTAAAGAGCAAGCGTGCTGTGCACATCTCCGAGGTAAACAAAGCTTAGTCGGCGTACGGGATCCCGGCAACCGGGCGCGCACCGGGAGCTGGTCCCGATCTGCTATCGGCCGCGGAACGCATGGGTGGCCGCGGTGGTCGCAGTGAAATCAGACCATGGAGAATTCGTCATGTTTGATGCAAAACGTCTGCTCGACCAGTTGCTAAGCAGCGGCGTGGCCGGCGGCTTCGCCGGCGGGCTCGCCGGCGGGGCGGTGGCCAACGTCCTGGGCGGGAAAAAGGGCAGCAAGCTCGCTGGTTCGGCCCTCAAGCTGGGCGGGCTGGCCCTGGTCGGCGGCCTCGCGTACAAGGCCTGGCAGAACTACCAGCAGGGCGCGAGCCCGGCGGCCGGCGCGGGCATAACGCCGCCGCCGGCCGGTGGGGCCTTCATGCCGCGCACCAGCGATGTGGTCGGCACCAACGCCCTGAGCATGCTGCTGGCGCGCGCGATGATTTCGGCGGCCAAGGCCGATGGCCAGATAGATACGCGGGAGAGCCAGGCCATCCTCAGCCAGATCAACGGACTCGACCTCCCCGCCGAGGACAAGGCTTTCCTGTTCGAGGAATACGCCCGGCCGCTTGACATCGCCGCGCTCGCGGGCGACGTCGATACGCCCGAGCACGCGGCCGAGGTGTATGCGGCGTCGGTGCTGATGGTGGCGCCGCCATCTGCGCCAGAGCAGATCTATCTCGACACCCTGGCGCGCGCTCTGGGGCTCGAAACCGGGCTGGTGCAGCAGATCCATGTCACGGTCGCCGGCCAGGCACAGCCCTGACCGCTGCAGCGGCCGGTCCAGGGACCGCTGACCGTCATGGCGCCGTGACGTCGTCGAGCGCGAGCCAGGCCGTGCTGGCCCGCTCGCGTAACTGGCCGTCGCTATCCGAGATGAACAAGGCGGCTATGCCTGCCCGGTCCGCCGCGCCGATCCCGGCCTCTTGGCCGAGGCACAGCAAGGCGGTGGACCAGGCGTCCGCCAGCGTGGGGTCGCTGCCGACCACGGTGACCGACACCGTGGCGTGCTCGATCGGCCTGCCGGTGCGGGCGTCGATCACATGGCTGTAGCGTTTGCCCTGGGCGTCGAAGTAATGCCGATAGGTCCCCGAGGTCATGACGGCGAGCGCCCGGTCACGACCTATGGTCAGGGCCTTGTGGACGCGGCGTTCACCAGGCACGGGGCGCTCGATGGCGATGCGCCAGGGACTGCCGTCGGGTTTGCGCCCGCGGGCCTGCAATTCGCCGCCGATCTCCATCACGTAGTTCTGGATGCCGGCGTCCTCCAGCAATGCGGCGACCCGGCCGACGCTGTAGCCCTGTGCGATCGACGACAGATCCACGCGCATCCCGGCAAGGCGCTTGCGCAGCCGGTCCGGCGGCTCGATCGCGAGCTGGCGAAAACCGACCCGCGCCAGGGCGGCTGACAGTACGCTCGGTGGGGGCGGCGTCAGCGCGTCCCCGCCAAACCCCCAGAGGTCGAAGAGGGGTTTGATGGTGAGGTCATAACACCCCTGGGTGGCCAGGCTGACCTGTTCGGCGGCCTCGATCAGGCCGAGGATCTCGCCGCCGACGGCGACCGGCGCCGTGCCGCTGTTGGCATTGAAGCCTTCGATCACCGAGTCTGGGCGATAGTTGGACAACACCGCGTCGAGGCGCGCAAATTCCTCCTCGATCTGCTGCTGCAAGGCCGGGATGTCGGTCGGCGCTGGGGTCCAGAATTTCAACTCCCAGAGCGTGCCCTGGGCCAGGCCGCTCAGGGTTTGCAGCGCAGCGGGCCGCTCGCACCCCGCTACCGCGAGCGTCAGGAGCAGCAAACCGGCCACCAGCGCCATGGCCAGCGGACGGCTTCGCGACCCGGGTGCGGCCAGGCGGGCAACTGGCGGGACCCGCCTGTTCAAGGGGCTACCATCCGCAGGCTGGTCACCAGGTAGGTGTTGTACGCGGTGAAGGCCACCAGCAGTGCCAGGCCCTCGATACGATTGATCCGCCCCTCGCCACGGAAGCCGTAGGCCATGACGAACAGCGCGACGGTCATACCGATCATGGTGGGCCAGTCGCGTGACATCACTTCGGCGCTGATCGACGGCATGGGCAGGATCACGCCGGCGATACCGATCACCGCCAGCAGGTTGAACATGTTGGAGCCGACCACGTTGCCGATCGCGATATCGTGCTCGCCCTTGCGCGCGGCAATGACCGAAGCGGCCAATTCGGGCAGCGAGGTCCCCAGCGCGACGATGGTCAGGCCGATGACCAGATCGCTGACTCCGAGCGCCTGGGCGATAGTGACCGCGCCCCACACCAGGATGCGGGAACTGAGCATGAGCAGGACCAGTCCGGTGCTCAGCCAGAACAGCGCCCGACCCAGGGGCATGGTGCGGGCACTGAGCTCCTGGTCGATCTCGGTGCCGAGGGCGTCCCCGCGGTAGCGCAGGGCGGAAAAAATGGTCCAGCCAATCAGGCCGAAGAAGCCCGCCAGCAGCAGTACCGCCTCGCCTCGGGAGAGACTGCCGTCCCACAACAGCGCCCCCGTCAGCAGACCGATCAGCAACAGCAGGGGCAACTCCTTGCGGACGATTTTCGAGTGCACCGCGATCGGCGCGACCAGCGCGGTGATGCCGAGGATCAGCCCGGTATTGACGATGTTGGATCCCAGGGCGTTACCCAGCGCGAGGCTCGGACTGCCGTCCAGGGCGGCCATGGCCGAGACCACCATTTCCGGTGCCGAGGTGCCGAAGCCGACAATGACCATGCCGATCAACAGCGACGGCATGCCGGCGTGCCGGGCGACGGCCGCCGCACCTTCCACGAAGCGGTCGGCGCTCCACACCAGCACGGCGAAGCCGCCAAGGATAGCGAGTACAGCAAGGGTCATGGGTGCTCCCGGTGTGGATCATGACAGTCTGAAAGCCGGCGCCGGTGCCTGATCAGTGGTCGAAACCCTGCCTGCGACCGCGGTGCTTGCTGGCGGCCGGGGTGTGGGTACGGCACTCGGCGGTTGCATTCTGCACGCGGAACGCCCGCGACCCAACCGGCCATTGCGGCGAGCCCGGCTCGCGCCAGATCGGCTGGCACTGACCTCAAGGAACCGCTGCGGGCTTTGCCTTGACTCCCGGTAGAATCGAGCATTATTCCCCGAGCTTGATCCGATGAGCCGTTTTAGCGTGAAAGTCGCCCGATTGACCACGCTCCCGACCGCGTAACTGCAACAGATCTGACCCAGGCCATGAACCCCATTGACGCAATTCCTGCCCCCAGCCGCTTCGGGGGAATCACGGCAAGCCCAAGCCCCAACGCCTGCCGGACCCGCGGCAGGGGCCGCATCCGGCATGCAACCGAACCAGGGGGTGCACCTTATGCCTGCGCTTGAGCCGGCCGCCACGGCCGCGCCTGAAGAGCAGTCTTGTTTCCACTGTGGGCTGCCGGTGCCGCTCGGGGCGCATTACCCGGTCGTATTCGAAGGCCAGGAGCGCGCGACCTGTTGCCCCGGCTGCCAGGCGGTGGCCAGGACCATCGTCGACCATGGCCTGGGTGGCTATTATCACCATCGTACCCAGCCGGCGGGGGCACCCGGCGAACCGCTGATCCCGGCCGAGCTGCGCGGGCTTGAGCTGTTCGACCAGCCAGAGTTGCAACGGCAGTTCGTCAGCGAAGCGGTGGAGACCGGATCGGGCCGCCCGCTGCGCGAGGCCGCGCTGATCCTCGAAGGCATTACCTGCGCCGCCTGTGTGTGGCTGAATGAACGCCATGTGCAGGCCCTCCCCGGGGTGGTCGAGTTCAGCGTGAATTACGCTACGCATCGCGCCCGGGTGCGCTGGGACCCGCAGCGGCTCGCCCTGTCTGACATCCTGAGCGCGATCCGCACCATCGGTTACCACGCGCACCCCTATGATCCGGGAACCCGCGACCAGGCTTTTCAGCGTGAGCAGCGCCTGGCCCTGCGCCGCCTGGCGGTGGCCGGTCTGGGCATGATGCAGGTGATGATGCTGGCCGTCCCCCTGTGGCTGGGTGCCGGCGACACCGAGCACGCCGGCCTGCTGCAGTTCATGCGCTGGGTGGCGGCGGGGCTGACCACGCCGGTGGTGTTCTATGCCGCCCTGCCGTTCTTCCGCAGCGCCTGGCGCGACCTGCGGCACCGCCAGTTGGGCATGGACGTGCCGGTCAGTCTGGCGATCGCCAGCACCTATGCCGCGAGCCTGTACTCGGTGCTGCTCGGCACCGGCGAGCACGTCTATTTCGAGTCGGTGGCGATGTTCGTGTTCTTCTTGCTCAGCAGCCGGTATCTGGAAACCATGGCGCGTCAGCGTGCCAGCCATGCGCTCGACCGCCTGGATCGGCTGATCCCGGCGGTGACCACGCGGATCGCGGCCGACGGCAGCGAGCAGCAGGTGCCGGTGGTCGAACTGGTGAGCGGCGACCGGGTCAGGATACGCCCCGGCGAGACTATCCCTGCCGATGGCGTGGTCGAAGCGGGCGAGTCCACGGTCAACCAGGCCCTGCTGACCGGAGAACCCGAGCCCTGTCTGCGCCAGGCCGGGGATGCGGTGGTCGGTGGCACGGTCAATGTCGATAGCCCGCTGCTAGTCCGGGTCACCCGGGTCGGGGCCGAGACTACGCTGGCTGCGATCCAGCGCCTGCTGGATCGGGCACAGACCGAAAAGCCCCGCCTGGCGCGGATGGCCGAGCGGGGCACCGGTCATTTCGTCGCCGCGGTGCTGCTCCTGACCGCCTTGGTCGGCCTGGTGTGGTACCTCATGATCGACCCCGATCGCGCGTTCTGGGTGGTGGTCGCCATGCTG
>JBFZDU010000533.1:0-5629 GCA_041307205.1 Gammaproteobacteria bacterium
CCCTGGTGTGGCGCGCGGTGGACCGGCAGATCTTCGAAAAGGACTTCCTGCAGTCCGAAGGCGCCGATCGTTACCTCGACACCGTGGAGATGCCGGCGCTGCGCGGCATGATCACCGATCGCCACGGCGCCGTGCTGGCGGTCAGTACCCCGGTCGAATCGGTCGGGGCCAATCCGCGCCTGCTGCGGCCCGACAGTGCCACGCTCAAGCCGCTGTCGCGCCTGCTGCAGATGGACCCCGAGGACCTGCGCCGGCGCCTGGCGCGCTATGGCAATCGCCACTTCGTGTATCTCAAGCGCCGGGTCGCGCCCGAACAGGCGGATGCGATCCGCGCCCTGGTTGCGGCCGAGGGTCTCCAGGGACTGCAACTGGAACGCGAGTACCGTCGTTACTACCCGGCCAGCGAAGTGTTCGCGCACGTGGTCGGATTCACGGACGTCGATGACCAGGGTCAGGAAGGCCTGGAGCTGGCCTACAACGCGGCCCTGGCCGGGGAACCGGGCGCCAAGCGGGTGCTGCGCGATGGCCGGCGCCAGGTGGTCGGTGACGTGGAGAGTATCCGCATGCCGCGTCCGGGCAAGCATCTGGCGCTCAGCATCGACCGGCGGCTGCAGTTCATTACGTATCGGGAGTTGCTGGCCGCGGTGCGCAAGCACAACGCGCGGGCGGGCTCGGCGGTGTTGCTGGACGTACGTACCGGCGAAGTCCTGGCCCTGGCCAACCAACCGGCCTTCAACCCCAACCGGGACCGCAGCAACACCAAAGGGCGCCTGCGCAACCGTGCCCTGACCGATGTCTATGAACCGGGCTCGACCATGAAGCCGTTCACGGTCGCGGCCGCCCTGGACCTGGGCAAATACCAGTCCGACGCCCGCATCGACACCTCGCCGGGCTATTTCCATGTCGGGCGGGCTCGGGTTCGTGACCACCACGACCTGGGCGTCATCGACCTGGCGACACTGCTGGGCAAGTCGAGCAACGTGGGCGCCGCCAAGATCGCCCTTGATCTGCCCAGGGATGCCCTCTGGGACTACCTGAGCAAGCTCGGTTTCGGCGTCGCCGCCGGAACCGGCTTTCCGGGCGAGGCGAACGGCCAGTTGACCGAGCCGGCCAACTGGGCGCGCATCGATCAAGCGACGCTCGCCTTCGGTTACGGCATCTCGGTCACCAGCCTGCAGTTGGCGCGTGCCTATGCCGTGCTGGCGGCCGATGGGGTGCGGCGGCCGGTGTCTTTGCTGCGGGTCGAGGGTTCCCCGCCGGGGGAACGCGTGTTCAGTGTCGCGACCGCGCGCGCCGTGCGCACCATGCTCGAGGGCGTGGTGTCGATCACGGGTACTGGGAACTCCGCCGCCGTGCCCGGCTACCGCATCGCGGGCAAGACCGGTACCGTGAAGAAGGTGGGCGCCAATGGGTACAGCGACGACCGCTATCTGGCCCTATTCGCCGGGATCGCCCCGGCCAGTGATCCGCGGCTGGTGATGGTGGTGGTGCTGGACGAGCCGGGCGGTGACAAGTATTACGGCGGCGAGATCGCGGCGCCGGTGTTTGCCGCCGTGATGGACGATGCGCTGCGCATGCTGAACGTCCCGCCGGACGCCTTGCCCGAGGGGCAGGTGCAGCTGGTGCGGGTCGAGGCGGCCCGATGATGCCGGGGCGGCAGGAACAGGGGCAGTGGACCCTACCGGCCTTGCTGGCGGGTTTTGCCGCGGTGGCCGGGCTACCGGCGCGCGCCCTCGCGGGCGTCGCGCTGGACAGTCGCGACCTGCTGCCGCAGGGCCTGTTTCTGGCCTGTGCCGGGAGCCGTGGTCATGGCCTGGAGCATGCGGCGGATGCGGTGCGGCGGGGTGCAGCGGCGATCGCGGCCGAACCGACGGCGGCCTGGACGGTGGCGCGCATGCGCGCCTTGGCGGGGGAACTGGGAGTGCCCGTGATCCCGGTGCCCGCACTCGGCCGCCATGCCTCGGCCCTGGCCGCGCGTTTCCATGGCGAGCCGGCCGCCAGGTTGCGCCTGATCGGCGTGACCGGTACCAACGGCAAGACCAGCGTGAGCCAGTTCCTGGCGCAGGCCCTGACCCCGGAATGGCCCTGCGGGGTGCTCGGCACTATCGGTTACGGGTTTCCGCAGGCGTTGCAGCCCGCCTCGCATACCACGCCCGATGCGGTACGCCTGCAGGCCTTACTGGCGGCACTGCAGGCGGCGGGTGCGGCGGCCGTGGCCATGGAGGTTTCTTCGCACGCGCTGCACCAGCACCGGGTCGCGGCCGTGCCCTTCGATACCGCGGTGTTCACCAATCTCAGCCGCGATCACCTCGACTATCACGGCAGCATGGCGGCCTATGCCGAGGCCAAGGCGCAACTGTTCCGCCACCCCGGCCTGCGCCTGGCCGTGCTCAACACCGACGACCCGATGGGCCTGCGCCTGGCGGGGGAGCTGCGGGGACGTACGCCCGCGGTCGCCTGCGGCCGGGAGGCGGCGACCGCAGACCGGGCCGAACATTACGTGCGCCTGCAGGCCGTCATGGCGCGGGCCGAGGGCCTGGCCTTCGCCTTCGATTCCAGCTGGGGTGCAGCCGAGGTGGTTACTCCCCTGCTCGGGACCTTCAACGCCGAGAATCTCGCCCTGGTGCTTGGCGTGTTGTTGGCCTGGGGGGTGACGCCGCCGCAGGCGGCGCAGCGGCTCGCCCGGTTGCAGCCGGTGCCGGGCCGCATGGAGCGGTTCGGCGGCGGGCAGCAGCCGCTGGTGGTGGTGGACTATGCCCACACCCCGGACGCCTTGACCAAGGTTCTGGAGTCGCTGCGCCCGCACACCCGCGGCGCCCTGGTGTGCGTATTCGGCTGCGGCGGCGACCGCGATCGCGGCAAGCGCCCCGAGATGGGCGCGGCGGCGGAGCGGCTGGCCGACCGGGTGGTCCTGACCGACGACAACCCGCGCAGCGAGGACGGCGACCGGATCATCGCCGAGATCCGGGCCGGCATGGCGGCGCCCGGGCGGGCCGCCGTGGAGCGCAACCGCGCCCTGGCGATCCGTCGGGCGATCACGGCGGCCGGCCCCGACGACCTGGTGCTGGTCGCCGGCAAGGGCCATGAGGATTACCAGCAGGTGGGGGAGTTGCGGCTGGGATTCAGCGACGCCGTCCAGGTGCGCCTGGCGCTGGGGGAGGCCGGGACATGATCGCCTTTACCCTGGCCGAACTGGCGCAGCGCCTCGACGGGCGGCTGACGGGGGTCGCCGCGGCGCCGGTGACGGCGGTGAGTACCGACAGCCGGACCCTGCAGCCCGGTGAGCTGTTCGTGGCGCTGGTCGGTGCGCACTTCGACGGACACGATTATCTCGACATGGCGGCGGAACGGGGGGCCTGCGCGGCCCTGGTCAGCCGCGCCGTCGCGCACCGGCTGCCGCGCCTGCAGGTTGCCGACACCCTGCAGGCCCTGGGGCGGCTTGCCGCCGTCTGGCGCGACCGAGCGCCCGCGCGGGTGGTGGCGGTCACCGGCAGCAACGGCAAGACCACCCTCAAAGAGATGATCGCGGCGGTGCTCGGCCGCGGCGGCGAGGTGTTGGCGACCCGCGGCAACCTGAACAACGAGATCGGCCTGCCGCTGACCCTCACCCGGTTGCAGGACCAGCGCTACGCGGTGGTCGAGTTGGGCGCCAACCATGCAGGCGAGATCGAATACCTGGCGCGCCTTGCCCGCCCCGATGTCGCCGTGCTGAACAATGCCGGGCGTGCCCACCTGGAGGGCTTCGGCAGCCTGGAGGGGGTCGCGCGCGCCAAGGCGGAGATCCTGCTCGGCCTCAGCCCCGACGGCGTATTCGTTTACAACGCGGATGACCGGTTCGCGCCGCTGTGGCGGGAGCTGGCGGCCGGCCGCCACACCTGCAGCTTCGGCGTGGCGCACCCGGCCGATGTCGGCAGCCCGCCGGAGGAGATCATGCTGAGCTGGAGCGCCGAAGGTTTTCGGCAGCGCTTTCCGGTGATCACCCCGGCCGGCGTGTTCGAAGTCGAACTGCAGCTGCCGGGCGAGCACAATCGCATGAATGCACTCGCGGCGATCGCTGCCAGCCTGCGCGCCGGAGCCGCCCCGGCAGACATCCGCGCCGGGCTCGCCGCCGTCGCGCCGGTGGCCGGACGGCTGTGCCCGGTCCGGGGACGCCGCGGCCTGCGGCTGATCGATGACAGCTACAACGCCAATCCCGACTCGGTCGCCGCCGCCGTGAGGGTCCTGGTCGCCACCCCGGGGCGACGCAACCTGGTGCTCGGTGACCTGGCCGAACTGGGCGCGGATGCCGAAGCGCTGCATGCCGCGGTCGGGCGCAGCGCCCGCGCGGCCGGGATCGACCGCCTCTATACCTGCGGCAGCCTGAGCGCGGCGGCCAGCGCCGCCTTCGGTGCCGGGGCGCGCCACTGCGCCGACCAGGCGGCCCTGCTCGATCTGCTGGACCAGGCGCTGGACGGCGACGACACGGTTCTGGTCAAGGGTTCGCGGGCGGCGCGCATGGAACGGGTGGTCACGGCCCTGTGCGCCGAGGTGACACCATGCTGATCTGGCTGGCCGACTACCTGGCGCAGTTCAACAGCGGTTTCAACGTGTTCCGTTACATCACCTTGCGGACCATCCTGGCGGTGCTGACGGCCTTGTTGATCTCCTTCCTGGTCGGACCGACCATGATCCGCCACCTCGGCCGCTACAAGATCGGCCAGACGGTGCGCAACGACGGACCCCAGACCCATCTTTCCAAGGCCGGCACCCCGACCATGGGTGGGGCCTTGATCCTTGTGGCAGTCGCGATTGCCACCCTGCTGTGGGCCGAGTTGGGCAATCGCTACGTGTGGGTGGTGCTGATCACTACCCTGGCGTTCGGCGTGATTGGCCTGGTGGACGACTATCGCAAGCTGGTCCTGAAGGATCCCAGGGGCCTGCCGGCGCGGTCGAAATTCCTTTGGCAGTCGCTGATCGGCGCAGCGGCCGCCGCCACCCTGTACCTGGGCGCCAGCGCGGCGGCGGAAACCCAGCTGGTGCTGCCCTTCGTCAAAGACCTGGGTCTGCAACTCGGTGTGCTGTTTCCGGTGTTGGCCTACTTCGTGATCGTCGGCTCATCCAACGCGGTCAACCTGACCGACGGGCTGGACGGCCTGGCCATACTGCCGACCGTATTGGTGGCCGGCGCTTTGGGCGTGTTCGCCTACGTCTCGGGGCACCTGATCATCGCCAATTACCTGCTGATCCCGCACCTGCCCGGGGTAGGCGAACTGACGGTGTTCTGCGGCGCGCTGGTCGGCGCGGGGCTGGGTTTCCTGTGGTTCAACACCTACCCGGCCCAGGTGTTCATGGGGGATGTCGGGGCCTTGGCGCTGGGCGCTGCCCTGGGCGTGGTGGCGGTGTCCGTACGGCAGGAGATCGCGTTGTTCATCATGGGTGGTGTGTTCGTGATGGAGACCGTCTCGGTGGTCCTGCAGGTGGCCTCGTTCAAGCTCACCGGCCGCCGCATCTTCCGCATGGCGCCGCTGCACCATCATTTCGAACTCAAGGGTTGGCCCGAACCGCGCGTGATCGTGCGCTTCTGGATCGTCACCGTGATCCTGGTGCTGATCGGTCTGGCGAGCCTGAAGATCAGATGATGCGGCGCGCG
>JBFZDU010000534.1:0-4061 GCA_041307205.1 Gammaproteobacteria bacterium
CCGCGAGGTGTCGCGCGCCAACCACCTGGTGATGCTGAGCCAGCGTCTGCCGAAAAACGCCAACCTCCTGTTGTCGGCCGATCTGATCGACCCGGAAGTGGTGCTGCAGTTGGAGAAGGATACGACTTCGTTCCGCGACACGGTGCAGTCGCTGATGGTCGGTTCGGCCAGCACCAACGAAGACAGCCTGATGACCCTGGAAGACCTGGGCGGAAACATGGGCGACATGGTGGAAGCGGTGGGCGAGGTGCTCGCCAACACGCAGCCGCTGCTGCAGTCCAAGGCAGCGGCGAACAGCCTGTTCGTCGGCAGCGATACCCTGTTGAACGATACCGAGCAGTTGTCGCAGGACTACCAGTCGGTGGGGGGCACGGGATATCTGCTGGCCGCCCTGTTCGCGTTGCTGGCGGTGGGCTCGCTGGTGCTGCTGGGTCTGGTCAACATCAATGAAACCAAAGTGCGGGCGCGCAAGAGCGAAGAGGAAAACAGCCGCAACCAGGAAGCCATTCTGCGTCTGATGGACGAACTGGGCGAGCTGGCCGAAGGCAACCTCGCCATCAACGCCAGCGTGACCGAGGACATTACCGGTGCGGTGGCCGACTCGATCAACTACACGGTTGAAGAGTTGCGAAGCCTGGTGCGCGGAATTAACAACGCCACGGTGCAGATGGATCAGGCCGCCAGCGTAGCCGGCCAGGTATCCGAGACGCTGCAGGAGGCGGCGCGCCGCCAGACCGATGAAATTGAGACGACCTCGGTCGCGGTTGTTCGGCTCGCGCAGTCGGTGCAACAGGTTTCGGGCAACGCCGCCGAGTCAGCCAAGGTGGCCGAACAATCCCTGGCGGCTGCAGAAAAAGGCCAGCAGGCGGTGGCCAACGCCATCGCCAGTATGAACACCCTGCGCGAACAGATCCAGGAAACCTCGAAGCGAATCAAACGTCTCGGTGAATCGTCACAGGAGATCGGCGAAATCGTTGAACTGATTTCGGACATTACCGAACAGACCAACGTTCTGGCGCTCAACGCGGCCATTCAGGCAGCATCCGCAGGTGAAGCGGGACGCGGCTTCTCGGTGGTGGCGGAAGAAGTGCAGCGACTGGCCGAACGTTCGGCCGATGCGACCAAGCAGATTGCGGCGATCGTGAAGACCATTCAGTCGGACACCCACGATACCGTGGCGGCTATGGAAATCTCGACCCAGGGCGTGGTCGAGGGCGCCAAGCTGTCGGATGCGGCAGGTCAGACGCTGGCCGAGATCGGCAGCGTGTCGAAAACGCTGGCTGAGCTGATCGCCGACATTTCTGCGGCCACCCAGAACCAGGCTGAGTCGACCGCGCTCGTTGCCGAAACCATGCAGGATATCAAGGCGATTTCGGCGCAGACCAGTAGCGGTACCCAGCAGACTGCCGACTCGATTGGCGGCATGAAGCAGCTGGCGCAAGACCTCAAGAACTCGGTTGCGGGCTTCAAGCTCGCCTGACCTGACCGGCTGCAACGGAATATGGTCACGGCCACAGCAATCAACTTCGGGAACTACATACCATGAGCGCCTTACTCGATTACGATACCGGCCCGTTGAACTGGGTGCGCGGAGACATCGATGCCGCCCTTCAAGCCGCCCTCGGGCGCATTCAGGCCTACAGCGTCGACGACGATCTGATCAATGCCCTGAAGCTGGCGCGCGACGACGCCCACCAGGCCACCGGCGCATTGCGCATGGTTGGGCTGGAAGGCGCGGCCACGCTGGCGAGCACGATTGAATCCTGTCTGGCTGCCAGCGGCGAAAACCGCCAGGAGGCGAGTGACGAGTTCTTGCGCGCCCTTAGAAACGCCATTGAGGGTCTGCAGCGCTGGGTCAAGGATCTGGCTGACGGCCGGGGCAGCGGGGAACTGGCGCTGTTCCCACTCTACAAACGCCTGCGCGAACTGCAGGGTGCCGAGCGCGTGTTCGAAGGGGAATTGTTCTTCCCTGATCTGCGCTCGCGGATGCAGGGCAAGCCGCTTGGCGCGGGAATGACGCAGGAGGCACTGGCGGCTGAAGTCAAAGCCACGCGTGCCCAGTTCCAGCGTGGTCTGCTGGCTTTCTTGCGCAACGTCGAGGCGGACCAGGGGCTGCAACGCATGCGCGACGCACTGGCTGCAATCGAGCGTATCGCACCGTCGCAGGCCTCGCAAACCTTTTGGTGGGCCTGCGTCGGATTTATCGACAGCCTGATTGCACGCGGCGTCGAGGCCGATTTCCACGTCAAGCAACTGCTCGCCCGCGTCGATCTGCAGATGCGGCGTCTGATGGAAGGATCGCCGCAGGTCGCCGAAAGGCTGCTGCGCGATGCCCTGTTCTTCGTGGCGAAAAGCGAGGCCCTGGATGGCCGTGCCGCAGAAGTGCGTTCGACCATGGGACTGGATCGTTATCTGCCGGGCCGCGGCATGCTCGACCCCGAGGCCCTGGCGCGCATGCGCCCGGTGCTGGATGCCCTGCAAACCGGCCTCAAGGCAGCCCGTGAGAACTGGCATGCCTACGTCGAAGGGGATGCCGGGCAACTGGAGCCGTTTCAGGTTCAGTTGGCGCGCATGCAGCCGCAGGCACAGATACTCGAAAGCAGCGGTTTGCTGCCCTTGCTGGACGAACTCGGCGCGGCTTCGCTTGCCACTGCCGGGCGCGAAGGCGAGGCGCGTGAACAGGCGAATCTTGAAGTGGCTTCCACGCTGTTGATGTTGCAGAACGGCGTTGAACAGGAAGATGTCCTGCATGCCGATTTTGCCGCTCGCGCAGAAAGCCAGCAGGAACGGCTGCGTGCCCTGATCGAAGGCCGCGAGATGCCGGCCAGTGCAGTGGAAACGGCCAGCCAGCGTGAAGCCGAGCGCGACATGCTGGTGCATATGGCGCAGGAGGTCGGACAGAACCTGAGACAGATGGAAGAGGCGCTGGACGCCTTCTTCCGCGACCCGGACGAGCGCGAAGCGCTGGGCAATCTGCCTTCCCTGGCGCAGCAGGCACAGGGTGCGTTGACCATGCTCGAATTGCCCGATGCCGCCAGTTTGTTGGCCGCGGCTACCGCGGCAGCGCAGCCGTTCGCCAGTGAAGGCCATCCCGATGAGGCGACCCAGACGCGTCTGGCGGATGCTTTTTCCAGTCTTGGGCTGTTTATCGAGTCCTATTGCGCAGGGCGTGCCGATGCCGCCACCATGCTGCGTCCGGCCCTGATCGAGTTTGGCGTGATCGATGCGGACAGCGTCGATGAAGGCGGGCTGGGTGACACGGTCGAGGCCGGTTTGCCGGGCCGCAAAGCCGAGGTGCAGGCGGACTATCTTGAGTGGCGCGATCAACCCGACGACGCCACAAAAAAAAAATTCCTTGATACCCTGAACGAACTCGGTCGCGACGCCGAACTGATCGACGACGCCACCCTGAAACGGCAGACGCGTGCGGTTCTCGATGCCAGCCGCGACGCGGCTGAGGCACCGCCGACGCTCGACGCCGACATTGCGGCCCTGACCGGCCTGGCCTTGCCCGAACGGCTCGCCCCTGAAATCCAGATGACGGCGCAGGAAACGGCCGATCCGGTTGTTGGCGAAGCGGCGGTTTCAACGTCCTTTGGGCTGCTGGAAGAGCCGCTGGAGTTCGCGGCGCCGAGTGAAGTCGACGCGCCAGCAAACGATGCGGTGATTGAGTTCGAGCCTTCATTTTCACCCCCTCAAGCCGAACCGACCGCAACAGCTGACCAGCCTGCCGTGGCGGGCGCGCCTGAAGTGTCGGCTGAATCGCCCGCCGAAGACGGGTATTCCGTGGCGATCCCGGAGGGGGTCGAACCGGAATTGCTGGAAATCTTCCTGGAAGAAGCCACTGAAGTGCTGGCGACCATGGGCGAGGCCAGCAATGCATGTCAGAGCAATCCAGACGACCAGGAATCCATGACGGTCATCCGTCGTGCTTTCCATACGCTGAAGGGCAGTGGCCGCATGGTCGGCCTGACTGACCTGGGTGAAGCAGCATGGCGTCATGAGCAGCTGTTTAACGGCTGGCTGGCCGAGAGCAAGCCTGTCAGCAGTGATTTGCTGCA
>JBFZDU010000535.1:0-3103 GCA_041307205.1 Gammaproteobacteria bacterium
GGGCCTACAGTTCACTGGTCCGCACCACCCCGCGGTTCGCGTTCTTCACCGTGCTGGCGTTCGTGGCAGCGGTCGGCCTGCCGGGCACGGCCGGCTTCATTGCCGAGTTGCATGTCTTGACCGGCGGCTTTCAAGCCTGGGGGTGGACCGTCGTAGTCCTCACCATGGGCGTGATGATCAGCGCCGCCTACGCTATTCGGACCGTGGGCCAGCTGTTCACCGGCCCGGTTCGCCCGAAGATGCAAGACATCCCGGACCTGCAGCCGAGTGAGCTGCTGGCGGCCGGCGTGCTCGCCGCAGGCATTGTGCTGCTGGGCTTGTTCCCCGCTGGCGCGCTGCAACTGATGACCACCTCGGCGCTGCGTTTCGCCACCACCTTCGGGGGGCATTGAGTCCGGTATGATCGACGGCACAACACGATTCGCACTGGACGGCCTCAACCGGGCCGATCGGCGCGGCTGATGCGATGAGCCCGAGTTCAACGCAATCGGCTGAGTTGCGCGCCCGTCTGCGCGCCGTGGTGGATCATCTCGCCCACGTGCTGCCGGGCCAGGCGCCGATTCGCGAGTTCGTCCACCACAACACGCTCCACGGTTACGAGCACTCGTCGTTTGCCGAAGCCCTGACGGCCGCACGTCGGCGCACCGGCGCAACCGGATTTCTCCCGTCCGCGAAGTATCGCGACCTGTACCGCCAGGGCCGGATCGAAGAAATCGACCTGCGGCGCATCATCGACGGCGAGGCAGCCCTGCAGGCTGCCGAAGCACTGTTTGAGTCCGACACCGGTCCGGTTACGCGACGCGACATCTACCTACGCGCGCTGCTGCATCCGTTCACTGGGGTTACCGGTTGTCAGCTCAACTGGCAAATCGAGGAGTTCAATGCCCTGGCGTCTTTCCAGGGCGACGTCCCTGCCCCCGCACGCCAGCGCCTGCTGGACGCCTCCGGCACTGCCGAGCCCACTGCCATCGCCGACTTGTGGCGCGCCTGCCTGGGGGTCTTGGAGCTGGAGTACTTTCTGCTCCACCCGGAGGAACTGCTCGACTTGAGCCCCGAACGCGCCGAGGCCATGCTGGCGAGCTTGCCGGCAACCGAGGATCTCTCGGTCCCCCAGACGCTGAGCCAGTTCCGCATCCAGCACAGCGCCCGCCGCAAGTTGAAGGGACTGTTGGATCGGGTCGGCGACGACCTGACCCTGAGCGGACTGCTGCTGCAACTTACCGGCCAGGACCTGCAGGACGAAGTACGCCCTTACCTCATCCGGCTGCTAGGCGACTTCCTCGACCTGGGCGTGGCGGCATGGCACTCGGGCGACCGATCCCGCGGCTTTTACGCCATGTGGCGCGGGCAGTGTACCGCGGTGCCCACGTTGCTCCTGCAGGGACTGTATCCGTGGCACCAGCATCTCGACGAGCTGCCCGACGATCCCCTGGAAGCGATCGTTTTTGAACTGCGGCGGCTGGATCTGCCCGAAGCGCGGTGGCCGAACTACCTTGAACGCCTGGCGCTCGAACTGCCCGGCTGGTCGGGAATGTTCCTTTGGCGCAGCCAGCACCCCCACTACAGGCAACAGGAAGCCCGGGTGGAGATGCTCGATTATCTGGCGGTGCGCTTGGTGTTGGAGCGGCTGTTCGCATTGCGACTGTGCGCGGAGCAATGGGGAATCGAACCCAGCCTGGACGTGCTGCGGGGCCATTTTCATCGCAATCCTGCCGAGTTCCTGGTGCGGCAAGCCTTGTTCAACGAACATCTGCCGGAGTACCTGAGCAGCCGCGCCCAGCGTTTGCTGCAGCGCCGGGGTGCATGGCAGTCCGACGCCCTGCGCCCGCACTGGCTCTACATAGCCCACTTGATCTGGACCTGGCAACAGAGCCCGGCGGCAGACCACGGCGGCCACAGCGTGTTCCGCAGCGCCTGGCCTTTGTTCCGGCTGATGCAGCATCTGGGACTCTCGGGTCCCGAACTGCGCCGACTCGACCGTGCCCAGGTAGACGCTGTCTTCGATTGCCTGGCGCGGCTGGACGAGGGCACGGCCGGTTTCATCTGGCTGCGGGCCTACGAGAATCACTACCGGGACCGGGTCTTCAATGCACTGCTGAACAACCACGGCCGCGGCCGCTGGGCAAACCGTTCGCAGCGACCTGCGGCGCAGGTGGTGTGTTGCATGGACGAACGCGAAGAAGGTCTTCGCCGTCACCTCGAAGAAATCGAACCCGGGGTGGAAACCCTCGGCGCCGCGGCACACTTCGGCGTCGCCAACTTCTGGCGCGGTCTCGACGACACCGAGTTCCGCGCGCTTTGCCCGGTGGTCGTGGTGCCGTCGCACGAAATCCACGAGGTCCCGCGGGCCGGCAGCGAAGACGCGTTCGCGCACCATCGCAAGCGGCACGGACTGCGGGTAAGACTGCGCGACGTGCTGCACCAGGAGATACGGCGCAACCTGCTAAGTTCCACTGCGGCGATAGCGACCGCCGCACCTGGCGCCGCGCTGGCGCTGGTCGGCAAGACCCTCGCGCCGCATCTATTCGGCCGGTGGGCACAGCGCTGGCAGCGCGCCTTCGACAAGTCGGTGCCGACGGACATTGCTATCACGGCCGAACGCGGTGATGACCGGCCGGCCGCAGCAGCCCCGCAGCTGGGATTCACAACCGAGGAGCAGGTGCAGCGCGTAGGCAACCTGCTCCGGACCATTGGCCTCGCCCGCGGTTTCGCGCCCCTGGTCGTGATCATGGGCCATGGCTCGGGCAGCGACAACAATCCCCACATGGCGGCCTACGACTGTGGCGCCTGCAGCGGCAACCACAGCGGCCCCAACGCCCGCATCTTCGCCGCCATGGCAAACAGGCCGCAGGTGCGCGGCCTGCTCCGCGAGCTGTCCATAGAGATCCCGGACGATTGCTGGTTCATCGGGGCCGAGCACAATACCTGCAGCGAAGAGATCACCTGGTACGACCTCGACCAAGTGCCGGTTCACTTGCGTGACAATCTGAGCAGTCTGCAGGAATCGCTGCGGCGCGCGACCATGCGGCATGCACATGAACGCTGCCGGAAGTTCGCTTCTGCGCCAAACGATCCGAGTCCTGAACAGGCGCTGCGCCATGTC
>JBFZDU010000536.1:0-2700 GCA_041307205.1 Gammaproteobacteria bacterium
GGCGAAGCGTTGCTGGCGATCACCGCGTCCTTGTGGAACAGCTTGCGCAGGGTTCGGTAAGGCTGCGTGATCGGTGGCGCCTGACGGCCCTGGAGCCAGGCAC
This sequence comes from Gammaproteobacteria bacterium, assembly GCA_041307205.1. Lineage (GTDB taxonomy): Bacteria > Pseudomonadota > Gammaproteobacteria > Chromatiales > Chromatiaceae > JARRQB01. The sequence goes on from JBFZDU010000536.1 coordinate 104, forward strand.
GGCACTGGTTGACCCAGCCCATCAGCAGGGGCGCCAGCAGGATGGCCAGCAGGGTCTGTGCAATTTGCAGAATGATCCCGGTGCTCATCGTGTAAAGACCAGAAGGAAAATCAGGGTGACGAAGCTGTAGATCAGATACCACTGGATGCGGCCGTGCTGCAGCCGTCCGGCCTGTTGCGACAGCCAGTCTGCGATACGTGCGATCGGCTCGTAAAGGAGGAACCAGACCTTGTCGAGGGATGCCTGCTGATAGTGCGGCTTGCGGTCGAACGGATCCGGCGTTTCGCGCTCGACCCGCATGAAGACTTCGAAAATCTGCCGGATCGGCTGGCCGAAACCTTCGGCGCTGTCCTGCATGCGCGCATCCTGTTCCGGATAGCCGCAATCCCACGGGGCACTGCGGCGCACCCGGCCGTGATAGATGCGGTGCACCCAAAGGATGGTGAGCAGCAGCACGCCCGTCACCACCGCGAAAAAGACCAGGGGTGCATAACTTGCGCGCTCGGTGGAGACCGGAGTGAGCATCAGCCAGCTGCTGCTGCCGGGCAATGTCTGGCCGACCAGCATCCGCACCACGGGTTCGAGCATGGCGATGACCTGGGTCGGCAGCAGGCCGAGCAGCACGCAGCCGGCAGCCAGCCAGAACATGCCCAGACGTTCCGGCCAGCCTGCTTCGTGCGCATCATGCAAAGCCGGGTCGCGCGGCTGGCCGAGGAACACGACGCCGAAGAACTTGACCATCACATAGGCGGCAAGCGCGGCGGCCAGGGCCACCGTCGCGGCAGCGACCGGGATCACCATGTTGAGATAGGGCTGGGTCAGGCCGGGTGTGAACAGGAAGGCCTGCAGCAGCAGCCATTCCGAGACGAAGCCGTTGAGCGGCGGCAGACCTGCAATCGCCAGTGCGCCGATCAGGGTCAGCCACGCGGTCCATGGCATGTGGCGCATCAGTCCGCCCAGCCTTCCCATGTGGCGCCCGCCGGTGGCGTGCAGCACCGATCCGGTGCCGATGAACAACAGGCCTTTGAAGAAGGCGTGGTTGAGGGCGTGGTACAGCAGGGCGGTCACGGTCAGCGCTGCCAGCGCGCTCTTGCCTTCGGTGTAGAAGATCAGCGCCAGGCCGAAGGCGGCGAGGATCACGCCGATATTCTCGATCGACGACCAGGCCAGCAGGCGCTTCATGTCCGACTGCACCGCGGCGAAGATCACGCCGTAGAGCGCGGTGACCAGGCCCAGCGCCAGCGCCAGGGTGCCCCACCAGCCGATCTGTACGTTGAGCAGGTCGAAGGTCACGCGCAGCAGGCCATAGATGGCGGTCTTCAGCATCACGCCCGACATCAGTGCCGACACCGGCGAGGGCGCGGCCGGGTGCGCTTCCGGCAGCCAGACATGCATCGGCACCAGGCCCGCCTTGGCGCCGAAGCCGAACAGCGCCAGCAGGTAGACAACCGAGGCCCAGAACGGCGTCATCTCCGCGAGGCGCATGGTGTCGAAGGTGTAGTCTCCGTGACCGCCCTGCAGCACGCCGAAGGTCAGCAACAGCGCCACCGCGCCGATGTGCGCGATCAGCAGATAGAGGAAGCCGGCGCGGCGGATGTCCGGAACCTTGTGATCGGTGGTGACGAGAAAGTAGGACGACAGCGCCATCACTTCCCACGCCACCATGAAGGCGTAGGCATCGTCGGCCAGCAGCACCGTGACCATGCCACCCAGGAACAGGTGGTACCACAATGCCAGCAGCGCCAGCGGTCCGGTTTCCATGCCGCGGAAATAGCCGGATGCATAGACCGTCACGCCGAAGGAAGCGCCACCCAGCAACACCATGAAGAAGGCCGACAAGGCATCCAGGCGCAAATGGAAAGGCAGGTCCGGCAGGCCGATGGGCAGCACGACGGTCGTAGGCGGCAGCAACAGGCCGGCCACCCCGACGCCGGCGATGAACAGCGCACCCAGCGCACCGAGCGGGAACAGCAAACGGGTCAGGGCGAACTGCGAACGCTGCAGCAGCAGCGCGGCGAAGCCCAGCACCAGCCAGAACATCACGCCCGCCCAGGCCCACTGGACCGGGTCCGCGAAGTAGGAAGTCAACCCGTTTGTCATGTTCGAGGGAACCTAGCGTGCCGGTGAAACCGCGCAGAAAAGATCGTCCGCCGCGTTCTCGCCGAGTTGCTCGTAAATCGCGGCTATCGCCTGATCTACCGTGGCAAAAATCTTGTCCTGCCCGATCGCATCGAACAGACCGGTGGCGCGCATCACGTCCAGCACCTGTTTTTTCAGGCCGCTGAACACCAGGGTGATCCCGGTGCTGTTGAGGCGCTCGACCAGGTGATGCACGACCTCCTCACCGGAGGCGTCCAGCTGGTTGATGGCGTCGCCTACGATCAGGACGTATTTGGCCTCAGGGTTTTTGGATACGGCCTCCAGCACCGCATCCTCGAAGTAGGAGACGTTGGCGAAGTAGAGCGAGCCGTCGAAACGGATCGCCACCACGTGCTTGCTGGTGGGCAGATCCGGATTCACCTTGATGTCGCGCAGGGTGCCGTCCTTGAAGCGGCCGAGAATGGCGACGCGCGGCGACATGGTGCGATAGAGGTAGA
>JBFZDU010000537.1:0-4388 GCA_041307205.1 Gammaproteobacteria bacterium
CCGACTACCGCGGTCGCTATTTCGTGCTCGGCGGCCGGTTGTCGCCGCTCGACGGTATCGGGCCCAAGGAGATCGGACTCGACCAACTGCAGGCGCGGCTCGACGAAGGAGCGATCGGGGAACTGATCCTCGCCACCAACCCGACCATCGAGGGCGAAGCCACGGCGCATTACATCGGTGAGCTGGCGCAGGCGCGCGGCATCCGCACCACCCGCATCGCCCACGGCGTACCGCTTGGCGGCGAGCTCGAATACGTCGACGGCGGGACCCTGGCGCATGCCTTCGCCGGCCGGCGCCAGATCTGACCCCAAGATTCCGTCATCAATACCCAAGGACCCGCCATGACCGACTGCCTGTTCTGCAAAATCGTGGCCGGCGACATCCCGGCCGACATCGTCTACCGGGACGACGAACTGGTGGCGTTTCGCGACATAGACCCAAAGGCCCCGACCCATGTCCTGATCATCCCGCGCCGCCACATCGCCACGCTCAATGAGCTGACGGCCGACGACGCTGCCCTGGTCGGTCGAATGTACCTGGCGGCGCAGCGCATCGCGTATGACGAGGGCATCGCCGAGGCTGGCTACCGGACGCTGTTCAACTGCAACCGCGCCGGCGGCCAGGCGGTGTACCACATCCACCTGCACCTGCTGGGCGGCCGCCAGATGCTCTGGCCACCGGGGTGAGGAGGAACCCTTTGTCCAGTGGACAAAGGAAGTCCGACGAACGACCGGCCATGGAAGGCCGGGCTGGAGGCCTCACCAGGGAGGGTTTGCTCGCGGACGACCCGCTGCGCCGAATACCCGCATCGCGGCCGGGGGCCGCTACCGACGCGGTGGCGGCGCGGTCGAAGTGCCGTAGCTTCAACGCAACATGACCGAGACGCCGGGTACGCTTACATGTGCGGCCGATACTTCCTCGCAGCCAGCCTGGACGACCTGACCGAACTTTTCGGTCCGTTCGCGGGCGCGCCGCCGCCGCCGCGCTACAACATCGCACCCAGCCAGCCGGTGCCGGTGCTGCGCGCAGACGCGACCGGTGCGCGCCACCTGGTGCCGGTGCGTTGGGGATTGGTGCCCGGTTGGTCGAAAGGGCCGGACAGCCGCTTCAGCATGATCAACGCCCGGGCCGAAACCTTGGCCGCGAAGCCCGCCTACCGCGCCGCCTTGCGCTACCGCCGCTGCCTGGTGCCAGCGAGCGGTTTCTACGAATGGCACGCCCGCAGCGACGGCAAGAAACAACCCTTCGCCATCCGCCGCGTCGATCATCGACCCTTCGCCATCGCCGGGTTATGGGAACACTGGCAGGGTGCGGACGGTAGCGAGTTGGAGTCCTGCAGCCTGATCGTCACCACTGCCAACCACCGCGTCGCGGCCATCCACGAGCGCATGCCAGTGATCCTGGACCCGAGCGATTTTCCTGCCTGGCTGGACCGCCACCGCCAGCACCCCGACGAACTGCTGCCGCTGCTGCGGCCCTGCCCGGACGACTGGCTGGAGTTGTACCCGGTCAGCGCCGAGGTCAACAACCCGCGCCACGACGGCCCGCAGCTGCGCGAGCCTGCCGCCTGAAGCGGCCGGGGTGGCTACAATCCATTGCACCCAAGACTGGAGCTGAGCCGGCCCGCCGCATGCACCCGATCGAGCAACTACTGGACATCATGGATCGCCTGCGCGACCCGCAGGGCGGTTGCCCCTGGGACCTGAAGCAGGACTTCCACAGCATCGTGCCCTATACGCTGGAGGAGGCGTATGAGGTCGCCGACGCCATCGCCCGTGCTGACCTGGGCGAGCTGCGCGAGGAATTGGGTGACCTGCTGTTCCAGGTCGTGTTCTACGCCCGGCTGGGCAAAGAGCGCGGCGCATTCGATTTCAATTCGGTGGTGGCCGGTATCTGCGACAAGATGCTGCGCCGTCACCCGCACGTGTTCGGCACGGCCGAGTACCAGGGTGACGAACAGCTGCGCCTGGCCTGGGAACAGGCCAAGCGTCTCGAACGCGAGGCCAAGCAGGCGGTCGCGCAGCCCTCGAGCCACATGGACGGCGTGGCACGCGCCCTGCCGGCCCTGGTGCGTGCCGAGAAATTGCAGAAGCGCGCCGCACGGGTCGGCTTCGACTGGCCCGACGCCGCGGGCGCCTTCGACAAGACACGCGAGGAACTGGCGGAGATCGAGGAGGCGGTGGCCGGCGGCGACCCGGCGCACATCGCGGCGGAACTGGGCGACCTGTTGTTCGCCATGGTCAATGTCACCCGCTTGCTCGGCGTCGATGCCGAGCAGGCGTTGCGCGCCGCCAGCGACAAATTCGAGCGGCGCTTCCGGGCCATGGAACGGCGCCTGGCGGCGGCTGGGCAAGGGCGGCTGGAAGAACTCGACCTGGCCGTTATGGATGCGGCCTGGGACTGGGTAAAAGCGACGGAGCGGGGCGATGTCTGAGCTGATCACCCTGGTCACCGACCGGCGCGAGGCCCTGGTCGACATCACCAGCCAGGTGCAGGCCGTGGTGCGGCGCAGCGGCGTGCGTGACGGCTTGATCCATGTCTATGCCCAGGGTGCGACCGCGGCCATCATGATCCAAGAGAACTGGGACGATAGCGTCCAGACCGACGTGCTCAACCTGCTGCGCCAGCACATCCCGCGCGGCATTTGGCTGCACGACGCCCAGGACGGCAACGGCGACGCGCATCTCAAGGCCGGTCTGGTCGGCCCGTCGGAAACCATTCCGCTGATTGACGGTCAATTAGGGCTGTCACGCTGGCAGAACGTATTCTTCTGCGAATTCGATGGGCCGCGCGACGATCGGCGCGTCGTGTGTACGATCCTTGCGGAACCCGCAACGGAGTGAGCGATTTGCAGAAACCCTCCCTTTTGGCCGCCGGCCTGCTGCTGGTGGCGCTGTGCGGCGCTGGTTGCAGCACCAACCCGGTGACCGGCCGACAGGAACTGGCCCTGGTCTCGACCGAACAGGAGCTGGCGCTCGGCAGCAAGAACTACGCACCCTATCGGCAGGCCGAGGGCGGAGATTACGTGCTCGACCCGGCGTTGAGCGCTTATGTCAGGGAGGTCGGGCAGCGCCTGGCTCGGGTCAGTGACCGCAAGTTGCCCTACGAGTTCAGCATCGTCAACGATTCCACGCCCAACGCCTGGGCCTTGCCCGGCGGTAAGATCGCCCTAAACCGCGGCCTGCTGGTGGAGCTGGGTTCGGAGGCGGAACTGGCCGCGGTCCTGGGGCACGAGATCGTGCACGCCGCCGCCCGTCACACGGCGCAAGGCATGCAGCGCGACTGGGCCATGCAGGGCGCCCTGCTGGCCGCCAGCATGGCGCTCGGCGACAGCGGCTACCGCGATTTGGCGCTGACCGGGGGGCAGGTCGGTTCGCAACTGGTGCAGCAGGGTTACGGCCGGGATGCCGAGCGCGAGGCCGACTATTACGGCATGTTGTACATGGCGCGGGCGGGCTACGACCCGGCTGCCGCCGTGGAGTTGCAGCGCACCTTCGTGCGCCTGGCCGAGGGCAAGCAAGCGAACTGGCTGGCGGGTCTGTTTGCCAGTCACCCACCGTCGCAGGAGCGGGTGGACAACAACTTCAAGACGGCACGTGAGCTGAGCGCGACCGGCGAGCGCGGGCGGGAACGCTACCAGCGCATGATCGCCCGGCTGCAGCGAACCCAGCCCGCTTACGCCGCCTACGACCAGGCCCGTGAGGCCCTCAAAGCGGGGGACCGGCGCAAGGCGCGCGCCCTGGTGGACAAGGCCATCGCCATCGAACCCGGGGAGGCGCTGTTCCACGGCCTGCGCGGCGATCTGCTGGTCGAGGCCGGCGACCGGTCGGCAGCGCTCGCTGCCTACGATCGTGCGGTCCGCGCCAATCCGGACTACTTCAAGCACTACCTGACGCGCGGCTACTTACGCCGCGAGCTGGGCGACAGCAGCGGCGCGGGCCGCGATTTTCGTCGCAGCCTGGAACTGCTGCCCACGGCCGAGGGCCGTTACGGCCTGGGCCGCCTGGCGCTCGACGACGGCCGGCGCGACGAGGCGCTGCAGCTGTTGCAGCAGGCCGCCACCGCCGACTCGGCGGTCGGTAAGGCGGCAGCCCGTGATCTGGCACGGCTGGACCTGGCCCAGAACCCGGGGCACTACATCGAGCTGGCGCTCGCCCTGGACAACGATGGTTACCTCACCTTGGTGGTCCGCAACCAAGCCGGCGTGGCCGTGCGCGACCTGCAATTGGTGCTGGGCCGGCGGACCGCGGGCGGCGTGAGCCGGGACGCCGCCCTGGGCCTGCGCGGACCGCTGCCGCCGGGCGATCGGCAGACCCTGCGCAGCCGGCTCGGGCCCATGGACGCCAAGACCGCCCGCGTGGCCGAGTAGCGCGCATGGGTTTGCTGCG
>JBFZDU010000538.1:0-5939 GCA_041307205.1 Gammaproteobacteria bacterium
ATCATCCGCAATCGGCTCAAGGTCACCGCCGCGGTGACCAACGCCCGCGCCTTCCTGCAGGTGCAGGCACGGTTCGGCAGTTTCGATGCCTTCCTGTGGGACTACGTCGACGGACTACCCATCCAGAACCACTGGCGCGAGCTGACGCAAGTCCCCGCCACCACCGCCCTGTCGGACCGCTTGAGCCGGGAGCTGAAGCGCCTGGGCTTCCGGTTCGTCGGCAGCACCATCTGCTACGCCTACCTGCAGTCCGCCGGATTGGTGAACGACCACCTGATTCACTGCCATCGCCACCGTGCACTGGCCGGCGGCTGAGGCCGCCTTGGGCGCGGCGGCGCGAATGTGGTATGATTCGCCGTCCAAAAATGATAGGGCGGCGATCCCGATTGCCGCCCCTGCTGTCGAAGGAGTCTGTATATCCACCCTGTCCAAGGCACGACGGCTGGCAACAGTGCGTCTGCGCCCCATTTTCGGCACCGCGTCCCGGGTGGCGCGTGACCGCAACTCACCGCCTCGGCGGCAACCGTCAACACTGCGTAAACGGGAGGGAACTCTGCATGACCCAAGCCAAAGCCACCAGCCAGGCCATCCCCAAGAGCAACGCGCCTTGCTACCGCGTCGCCTTGGTGGAAAAGGCCCCCTGCCCCAGCGGCGCCGATGGAAAGAATTGGCACCGCTACGTGCTGGACGGCGTGCGCTCGCCGATCACCGGCCTGCGCCAGGGCACGATGAAAGAGGTGACCGAATACGCACAGCAGTGCGCCGATGAACTCAACCTCCGGGCCTCGGGCAAGCGCTCCCCCTGGGCGCCGCAACAACGCAAAACCGCCTGATCCCAAGCTGACCTGCAAGCCGCTTGCCGCCGGCGTGGCGCACAGGGCGCCGGCGGTGACATCCTTGACCAGACCTGATTCCGCGCGGAGCACGCCATGCCAGCCGACCACGACAAACTGGTGGCCATTGTCAGCTACGGCACCTTGATCGGCTGGGTCATCGCCCTGATCCTGCACCAGCGACAAGGCTCCGAACTGGGCGCCTTTCACCTGCGCCAGACCCTGGGGCTATACCTGTCGGCCATGCTGCTCGGCTGGGTACCATTGCTGGGCTGGGTGATTCTGCTGGCGCTGCTGCTGTTCTGGGTGCTGGGCCTGGCCGGGGCCTTGCGGGGCGAACGCCGGGCCGTGCCGATAGTCGGCAACTGGTACCAGGCGATCCTCGCCCCGTTGCACTGAGACCAAGCTGATGCCGCGCCGCGGGGCGCGTTCCCATGGCGAACAAGCCGGCGGATTGCGGCGCTGCAAAAACGAAAAAGCCCCGCCATGGGGCGGGGCCGGTCCAGCGGGGGGAACGCTCGCCGTTACTGGGCGACGACGTTCACCGCCTTCGGACCGCGGTCACCCTTCTCGATTTCGAAGGTGACTTTCTGGCCTTCGGCCAGGCTGCGGAAACCGCCGCCCTGGATGGCACTGAAATGCACGAACACGTCGTCACCGCCATTGTCCTGGGCGATGAAACCGAAACCTTTAGACTCGTTGAACCACTTCACGGTGCCTGCTGGCATGCCGATTACCTCACGATGAAATTAAGATTGTGCTGATGCTGGCAGGCGTGCAAATGGGGACGGGCGAGACTCGTGGGAAGGACTACCGGTGCAACCATTGCCGCAGACTGCAGCGCCCGAAACTTTACGCGCTTGGCGCAGAAAAGACGAGCTTTTTTTGCCGGGCTGCCGTTGCGCTCAGGCCGGCCGGTCCGCGGCGGCGCGGCGATAGCGCAACTTGAACCAGAGAATGGCCAGTGCCAGGAGCAGGGTGACCCCATTGGCGGCTATCACCGGCCACAGGCCGAGCTGCAGGCCGTAGAGCAGCCACAGCGCCACCCCCAAAGCGAACAGTACAAAGGTGCTGCCCGAGATGTCTCCGGCCGAGCGGCTGCGCCAGGTCTTGATGACCTGCGGCAGAAACGCCACGGTGGTCAGGATCCCGGCGAGGCCGCCCAGCCAATTGCTGTCGAACATGGCAGATGCTCACTCCGAAAATAGCGGGGCGCCGTCGCGAGCCCGACGCGGGCGCGGCGCAATCTTACGCCCAGGCGTTCGGGTGTGGCGAGTCTGCCCGGTTCACGCCGACTGTTCGGGTACCAGCCAGTGCGCCAACCAGTCCCCTGCCCCGTCCTGCGCCAGGGTGCGCCACAACCAGGGCAGCAACTCGCCCAACACCTGATCCAGCCCCCAGGGAAGGTTCACCACCAACAGCCCGGAACCGCGCAGGCCCGGGTGCTGCTCGGGCAGCACGGTCAATTCGCCCTGCCAGATCCGCGGAATACCGGCACGCGCGACGGTCCGCGCAAATCCCAGGGCAGCGGGGCGACGGATCACCGGATACCACACCAGGTAGACCCCGCCGGGCCAGCGGCGGTAGGCGGTGCGCAGCAGCCGCAACACCCGCTGGTATTCGTCCTTGAGCTCGTAGGACGGGTCGATCAGGACCAGGCCGCGGCGTTCCGGCGGCGGCAGCAGTACCGGCAGTCCGGTGTAGCTGTCGCGCGCCTGCACCTGCACCTGCCGGTCGCCCGCGAATTCCCGGTGCAAGTCGGCCACCGCCTGCGGATGCCGTTCGAGCAGGGTCAGCCGATCCCCGCCGCGCAGCGCCCGCCGCGCCAGCAACGGCGAGCCCGGGTAATAGCGCAGGGCCCCGCGGGGATTGAGCGCGCGCACCGCGGCGACATAGGGCGCGAGCGCGGCCGGCACCCCACCAGCCGCCAGCACCCGTCCGATCCCCCCGGCCGATTCGCCGGTGCTGCGCGCCGCCACGGCGCCCAGGTCGTAGCGGCCCGACCCGGCATGGGCGTCGACCACGCGCAGCGGCGTCGGCTTACGCTGCAGCGCCGCGAGCACCAGCAGCAGCACGGCATGTTTCAACACGTCGGCATGATTGCCGGCGTGATAGATGTGCTGATAACTCAGCATGGCAGTGGCCGGGACCCCGGGTCACGATCGAATCGACAATGCTCGCACAGGCGCGTGCGGTGCGCCTCGGCTATCATGCCGGTCGCTATCGAATGAGGCCGTCCCATGCAGGTCTACATCATCCCCGTCACCGCCTACGCGCAAAACTGCACGCTGCTGGTATGCGAGCAGACCGGCCAGGCGGCCGTGGTGGACCCCGGCGGCGACCTCGACCGCATCCTGGCGACGGCCGCGCAAGCCGCTGCGCGCATCGAGAAAATCCTGGTGACCCACGGCCACTTCGACCACGTCGGCGGGGTGGCGGCGCTGGCGGCGCGGCTGGGCGTGCCGATCGAGGGGCCGCACCCGGCAGACCGCTTTCTGCTGGAATCCCTGCCCGAGTGGTGCCGCCAGTTCGACTTCCCGCCGGGCGCGGCATTCGAACCCGACCGCTGGCTGCAGGACGGCGACAGCGTACAGTTCGGCGCCCAGACGCTGGCGGTGCGGCACTGTCCCGGCCACACCCCGGGCCACGTGATCTTTTTCCATCCGCAGGAGCGGCTGGCGATCGTCGGCGACGTGCTGTTCCAGGGGTCGATCGGCCGCACCGACTTCCCGCGCGGCGATCATGCGACCCTGCTCGCCTCGATCCGCGACCGGCTCTGGCCCCTGGGCGACGACGTCACCTTCGTGCCCGGCCACGGCCCGAACTCCACCTTCGGGGCCGAGCGCCGCAGCAATCCCTATGTCCGCGATCGCTAGCCGGCGACGGCGCACAGCAATGTCGCTACGCCTCGCCCCTGGGAAGATCGGCCGATTTTTTTTGTCGACATTGCCCGCAAACCAAACTTTAATTGCACGAAAATTCAAGTGGTGCCGGACCGGGTCGGATACGGCCCGGTCGGTCGAAGTTGGACGCCACTGCCCGCGAGATCTACCCTGTCGAGCCGTTTCCCGCATTGCGCGGGCCGGGGTTCGGGTGTCTCGGCATACTGCTGCGTGGACGTTTGGCCACCAGAAACCATCGCCAGGAGCTGACTAAAACAATGCACCGGTATCTCGTTTCCGCGGTCCTCGCTGCCGGCCTGAGCGCCGCCGTCACCCCAACCACTGCAGCCAATCCGGCCGCCTTCGATCTGTTCACGGTGCAGCGCGAAGCCACCCTGCTGTCGATCGACATCGCGGGCACGGTGACGGCCCGCCAGACCGTCCAGCTCAGCGCCCAGGTCCCCGGCCGCGTGTTGCGCATTGCCGGCGCGGAAGGCGACCAGTTCGAGGCCGGGGCGGTCCTGGTCGAGATCGACGACAAGGCGCTGCGCGCCAAGCTCGACGCCGCCGTGGCGGCGCGCGAGTCGGCCCTGGCCGCCATCCGCAACGCCAACGTGCAGTTCGACCGCGAGCTGCGCTCGCCACAGGGCGGGGCCAGCAGCCAGGCCCCCGGTGGCATGGGCATGCCGGCCATGATGGACCAGATGTTCACCAACCCGATGCAGAACATGATGGGCATGCGCAGCCGCGGCACCGAGCGCGGCTCGGACCTGGTGGCACGCGAGACCCAGATCGCCCAGGCCAACACCGCCTACCGCCAGGCCGAGGCCCAGATCCGCGAGGTCCAGTCCAGCCTGCGCGACACCAAGAGCGTGGCCCCCTTCGCCGGCGTGATCGAGACCAAGCACGTCGAGGTCGGCGATCCGGTACAACCCGGACAACCCCTGCTCAACTACAGCGAGACCGCCGGCTTCCAGGTCCAGGCGGACGTGCCGGTACGGCTGCGCCCGGGCCTGGTCGAGGGCATGTCCCTGTACGTGCAGCTCGACGGCCACCCGCCGGCGATCCCCGCCCCGATCACGCGCATTTTCCCGGTCGCCGACCCGACCCAGCACACGGTGCGGATCGAGCTCGACCTGCCGCCCCAGACCCAGGCCACGGTCGGCCAGTACGCCGTGGTCACCCTGCCGGCGGCGGGTGCGGGGCCATCCGCGGACCTGGTGATCCCCAGGACGGCGGTCATCAAGAAAGGCGGCCTGCCGCTGGTCTACTCGGTCGGCCCGGACGGTCGCGCCCGCCTGCGGGTCATCCGGGTCGGCGCGGACCTGGGCCAGGAGATGTGCATCGTCCTGTCGGGCATCCAGGAAGGCGACCGGATCGTCAACAACCCGCCGCCCGGCCTGCGCGCCGGCACCCAGGTGCTGCCAGACGCATCCGAATCCAACAACAACTAGAAAGGTATCGCCGTGTCGGAGCAAAGCCCCAGCCACCACGGTGGTGAACTCGGCCTCGCGGGCAAGACCGCGCGTGCCTTCATCCAGTCGCCGCTGTCCCCCCTGCTGTTCCTCGGCATGTTGGCCATGGGCATCCTCGGCCTCATGGCGACCCCCAGGCAGGAAGACCCGCAGATCTCGGTGCCCTTGATCGACATCTTTTTCAGCTACCCGGGCGCCTCGGCCGAGCAAGTCTCGGCGATGGCGGTGGAGCCGCTGGAGCGGATCATGAGCGAGATCCCGGGGGTCAAGCATGTCTACTCGGCCGCCATGCGCGGCCAGGGCATAGTCACGGTGCGCTTCGAGGTGGGCGAGCAGGCCGGCCCCTCACTGGTCAAGATCCACGACAAGATGGCCTCCAACCTGGACAAAATGCCGGCCGGGGTCCTGATGCCCCCGCTGATCAAGGCCAAGGGCATAGACGACGTGCCGGTGGTGACCCTGACCCTGTGGTCGAGCGAGCTGGACGGCGCCAGCCTGCGCCGCCTCGGCAATAACGTGCTGCAGGAACTCAAGCAGATCCCCAACACCGGCGAGGGCTTCGTGGTCGGCGGCCAGCGCGAAGAGATCCGGGTCGAGATCGTCCCCAACAAGCTGGCCGGGTTGGGCATCACCGCCGAGCAGGTGGCCAACGTCATTCGCGGCGCCAACGCCGAGAATGCCGTCGGCGCGTCCGAATCGGACAACCGCTCGCTGCGGGTGTATGCCGGCGCCTTCCTGCAGAGCCCCCG
>JBFZDU010000539.1:0-2706 GCA_041307205.1 Gammaproteobacteria bacterium
AGGAATACGCCAAGGTCGGTATGCCCATGCTGCCGGTGACCCACGGCCACCGTCATACCCGGCTGCAGATCCTGCTGTACACGGTGCTGCTGCTGGTGGTGACCCTGCTGCCCTACAGCTACGGCATGAGCGGGGGGCTGTACCTGGGTGGCGCGCTGATGCTCGGACTGGGTTTCCTGTACTACGCCGTGCGCCTGTACCAGGCGGACGACGCGCGCCTGCCGATGCAGACCTTCGGCTATTCCATCATCTACCTGATGGCGCTGTTCGCCTTCCTGCTGGTCGACCACTACGTGCCGCACCTGCTGGGCTGGCTGCTCGTCTAGCAAGCTCTCGGACTTGGCCGTTCGTCGAAAATTGCGCGGGGTCGAAGCAGGTCTTCTTGTCGCGCCGGGCGAATAGTCGGCCTGTTTGTCGAGCGCGATCAGGAAAACGATCGGCATCCGCGGAATTGCAGCAGGACAGCGTCAAGTCCGACAGGCTGCCGGCCTTGGGCACTGCCGGGCCTGCCGCAGCGCGAAACGGATCCTGACCCGCGCCAGCGCTGCGACTTGGCGGCGGCCGGACGCATGTTGGTCAGGTGCCGGCCTGCGCGGCGGCTGACTTTCCCAGTACCCGGGCAATGGGATGGTCCGGGCCTGGCAACACGCGATTTCTGCCGCCGGCTTCATGCGTGCTGATCCGGCGGGGCAAGCGGCCGTTTCCGGGCGACAAATTATAATTTAATAATTGACTAATACATAACCCACCCCTATGCTTCGGCGCTTGTCTTGGGCAGCCGCGGCTGCGCCCCTGTCGCGCTGATCAGCGACCGATATTGCAGTCGCGCCCAGGGCGCCCGATCGACGCGTTCTGCCCAGCGTGCCTGGCCGCCCGCCAGGGTGCGCATCCTGTCGATTTTCGAGCATCAACGGGGAGTCCGGACATGGCTGCAGGCACCGTCGCTGCCAACGCGCAGTACAACTACGACATCGTCAAGAAGTTCGCCGTGATGGCGTTGGTGTGGGGCGTGCTGGGCATGGCTGCCGGCACTTACATCGCCGCGGAACTGGCATTCCCCTTCCTCAACTTCGATATCGCCGAGATCACCTTCGGCCGGCTGCGCCCGGTGCATACCACGCTGGTGATCTTCGGCTTCGGCGGCAGCGCGCTGTTCGCCACTTCTTATTATGTCGTGCAACGTACCAGCCAGGTGCGCCTGGCCGGCGGCATCCTGCCCGAGCTGACCTTCTGGGGCTGGCAGATCGCCATTGCGGTAGGCGTCATCGGTTACATGAACGGCGTCACCCAGGCGCGCGAGTACGCTGAATTCCCCTGGTACGTCGACATCCTGATCGCGGTGACCTGGGTCGCCTACCTGGTCGTGTACGTGCAGACCCTGCGGCGGCGCTCGCAGCCGCACATCTACGTCGCCAACTGGTTCTACCTGGCCTTCATCCTGGCCACCGCGCTGCTGCACATCTTCAACAACCTGGCGGTGCCGGTGGGTCTGTTCAGCACTGATTCCTACAGCCTGTTCTCGGGCGTACAGGACGCCATGACCCAGTGGTGGTACGGGCACAACGCGGTCGGATTTTTCCTGACCGCGGCCTTTCTCGGGATGATGTACTACTTCGTGCCCAAGCAGGCCGGCCGACCCATCTACTCCTACCGGCTGTCCATCGTGCACTTCTGGGCGCTGTCCTTCATGTACATGTGGGTGGGTGGCCATCACCTGCACTGGACCGCGCTCCCGGACTGGACCTCGACCCTGGCCGCGACCTTTTCCATCATGCTGCTGCTGCCCTCGTGGGGCGGCATGATCAACGGCATCATGACCCTCTCGGGGGCCTGGGACCGGCTGCGCTCCGATCCCATCATGCTGTTCCTGATCACCTCGCTGTCCTTCTACGGCATGTCGACCTTCGAGGGCCCGATGATGTCGCTCAAGAGCGTGAACGCGCTGTCGCACTACACCGACTGGACCATCGGCCATGTGCACTCCGGCGCCCTGGGCTGGGTGGCCATGGTGAGCTTCGGTTCGCTGTACCACATGGTGCCGCGCCTCTACGACACCCGGCTGTACAGCCAGCGACTCGTCTACCTGCACTTCTGGCTCGCCACCATCGGCGTGGTGCTCTACATCACCGCCATGTGGGTCTCGGGTATCGGCCAGGGCCTGATGCTGCGGGCCTTCGACGACTACGGCAATCTGGCCTACACCTTCGTCGAAACCGTGGCCTTCATGCACTGGCCGCTGGTGGTGCGCATGCTCGGCGGCGTGTTCTTCGTCGCCGGCATGCTGGTGATGGTGGTGAACATCGCCCAGACCGTGCGCGTCGCGAAACGTGAACAGGCGGCGCTGGAGGCGAAGATCGCCGCCAAGCTGGCCAGGGTCGGCGCCTGAGGGGAGCCCGAGATGAAGTTTTCACACGAACGCATCGAGACCAACTCCGGGCTGCTGATCCTGTTTACCCTGATCGCGATCAGCATCGGGGGTCTGGTGGAGATCGTGCCGCTGTTCTACATCGACGACACCATCGAAAAGGTGGAGGGTGTGCGCCCCTATACCCCGCTGGAGCAAAAGGGCCGCGACCTCTACACCCGCGAGGGCTGCTACGTTTGTCACTCGCAGATGATCCGGCCGTTCCGCGACGAGCACCTGCGGTACGGTCATTACTCGCTGGCCGCCGAGTCGCAGTACGACCACCCCTTCCAGTGGGGCTC
>JBFZDU010000540.1:0-3123 GCA_041307205.1 Gammaproteobacteria bacterium
GCATAGCAATTCGCGTCGCTGCCGCCGTTGAGGCCGAGACAGGACCACGAGAAGTAGGTCGGGCCGGTGATCACCAGCGCGGGCTTGCCCGGATTGCAGAGCTGTGCCGGCAGGCTGGTCACCGAGGTGCTGGAGCTAACCGCGCAGGACGCGTTCACCGCGGCTGCGGTGCTCGCGGCTTTGGTGGTGAGTAAGGCACCGGAACTCGTCCACGTAGAAGGCTTGACGACGACCCGTGCCTTGCTGGAGACCACGGTGTCCGACCCGTTGGCCGGCACACCGGCGACTTCATAGACGAAGTCGCCTTCCGACTCTTCGACCGGTGCCGTGTAATGAATCGGCGCCGAGGTGTCACCGGAGAGGTTAACGGGCTTGGTGATCGACGCGCCATCGCGCAGCCATTCGATGGAGGAAAGGGCCCCACCGTCACACGTCGCCGCCAGTTGCAGTGACTGCCCCTGGGTGATGACCGAGTTGGCGGGGGTCACGGTGCAGTTGATGGTCGCCGCGTGGGCAGAGCTGGCCATGGCCGCTACAGCAAGGCCAACCCAGTGCGTGGTTTTGTTCAGTGTCATTGCGCTTCCTTTCAAAAGAATAACGTTCCTAGTTCGCCGGGTTCGGTCGCTTACCGACAAGCGGCGAGCCGCCACCAAAAAAACGGCCGGACAATCGAGGCGGCAGAAACAGGACCATTGACTGCGCGCATCATATCACAACCCGCTTATATATCTGCCCAGAGACTGCGGAGGGCAATCAGCCGGCCGGCAAGGGTCCGGCAACGGACCTTCGGCCTAACGTTCAGTATTACGGCAGGCCCACCGAGAACTTGAGCTCTTTTTGGGATCATGGGTAAAACAGCATTCCTTCGTCGGTGGAGACCCGCAGGGGGCCTCCACCTGAGGACCGGCGGCCGGACCAAAGGGCAAGCACAGGTTCTGGAGTCAACTCCGGAGCGGCGCGTGGGATTCAGGAAGAAGCCTGTCCAAGCCGTCCTGGGCGCGCAAGAGCTAAGCACGAAAAAAAACCCCACCCTCTGACGAAGGTGGGGTTTCAGTTTGCCGGAAACCGTCTGCGGCTTCCGGCGGGTCGCTGGCTATTACTGGGCAGTAACAGGACCCAGGCCACCCGTGTAGCTCTTCTCGTAGGTGTGCTCGATGTTCGAACCGTAGTTCACGGCTGCACCACCCGCATCGCGCACGATAGCCGCGAAGCCGATGACCGGCAGGCCGGCGAGGGTGTCACCGCAGTTGCCAGAACCGCCACAGGTCGAAACGCCAGCCAAGGCTGAGGCTTCGGTGAAGCTCAGGCGGGCCCAGCCGGCGGTGCCGACGTCGGCGGTGGAGATGGACAGGCGGTTGGTACCCGCACCGAACACGCTGCTGTTGTTGAAGTCAACGACGTTGGCTTCGTAGCAGATCTCAGCGGTCTCACCCGGAACGGCCGGAGAGAACGAGGTGCCCGAAGCAGCCGCGGTGCCCTCTTCGCGGTTGAACAGGGTCACTTCGATGTTGTCGCAGGACTTGCCACGCTTCACACCGGGGGCAATCTCTTCGTCGAAGCGCTCGCTGAACGGAGCGATCGGACCCACCTTGTCGGTGTAATGGTGCTTGGTCGGGAAGGTCAGCACCCAGCTGGTCGCTGCGCCGGCGCCGGTGGCGAACTCGTTGACGACCGAGGAGGCGGCGAGCAGGCCGGTGACTGCGTCTTGGGACGGCGCGTTGCCGGAGAAGTTCACGTTTTGCGGAGCACCGTCGTAAAGCCAGTAGATGCTGGCGCTGCTGTCGCCGCTGCCCAGGTCGGGGAGCAGATCCGACGGCGGGTAAACGATGGCGCTAGAGCTAAAGCCTTCGATCGCGGTCGGCTCGGCATCGATCGAGGTGCCGTTGGCGACGTTGATGTAGGTGACGTGGCCCTTGAGGATGTTCTCGGGGGCCGTCATGTAGCCGAGGTTCGCGCCGACGTTCAGGAACAGGGCGTCGACCTTGGCACAGTCGCGCGGCGTGCCGCTGACGTGCTTGGCGTTGTACTCGAGGACGTTGGACGAGTTGCTCGTGGAGCGATCGCTCACGCCCATCAGGAAGACTTCGAAGTAGCCTTCCTGGACGCGGCTGATGTCCTGGGAAGCACCATCGCCGTTAGCACCGGCGAACAGCACGTTGGTGAAGCCGACTTCGCGAGCGCCGGAAACGCTGCCGCTGACGGGGAGGATCGGGGAAGTACAGGTCTTGTCGAAGGTACGGACCAGTGCGCCACCGGTGCCGTTGCTCGTCACGCCAGCGCCCCAGTGGTCGTTCGGGGAGAGGATGACGTTGAAGTCGCGGACTTCGCGGCTGTTCAACGCTTCACGCCAACGGACCTTGATCACGGCGGTCTTTTCGGAGGTGTTGGTCACCGTGAAGATGGTGTCCATGCCGTTCTTGACGGTGTAGTAGGGGAACAGCAGGACCTGGCCGACGTTGTTCTGCGAGATGTTCATGGCATGAGCCGGAGCCGCCATCATTGCGCCACCGCCGACAACCGAAGCAACAGCCAGGGACACGAGGTTTTTGCGGATATTAAGTTTCATCAGTAACACTCCTTGCAAGGTAAAAAAAAACACCAAAATTAAGCCAAGCGCTTGGCTCCAGCTACGACGTTATAACTTCCAACTTGGGCGCAATCGAAGTGACGCCTAAGCCGTTAGTTGGCTATGTACCACCACTCCCGATCCTGGTATATCCATTTTTCGGAAATGGCCTTCTGTGTTTCGAACACCTCCCCATTTGCTCCAGGAAGCATAACCCGGTAAGTCACTTCCACCGAAACAGCAGCAACGGTAGGGACATCATAACTTACGTTAACAACACGCGCTACCTGCCAATCCACCACTCTTCCGTACTTGCCCCGGTATTGTTGCGAACTTACAACAGCGCGATATTCAGGTGTTGTAAACGTATAGGCCTTTTCGACATCCCCCTTGATAAGTGCATCCCAACGAGATTCAGCACGCGCTTTCACTGTCGCGCGTTGTGATTCACGCCAGCGTTCGCTGTCCTCCGGTTGAAGGGTTGCGCAGCCGTGAAATGCAATAAGGGGCGCCAAAGACAGCCATGCCAAAACCAGATTCCTGCGATTCCTTACACT
>JBFZDU010000541.1:0-3011 GCA_041307205.1 Gammaproteobacteria bacterium
GCGCATCAGCCGCACTGCGGCGCGCTGCCGGTAGCTGAGCAGCGGCATCAGGCCCCGCTCCAGCAAGGCCTGGCCCGCACGCTCGCCCAACCAGGCCTCTGCGCAGGGCTGAAGCTGTGGCTCGCCGTCACGGCTGAAGGTATAGGCCGGCAGATCGGCCAGGTCCTGCGCCTGTCCCAGTGCCAGATCCCAGCCGCTGTCGCTGAACGCCTGGCCGATCAGCAGCGCCACCGCCAGCGAGCCAGGGCCCCAGGCCAGCGTCTCGTGCCGCGGCGCGGCCCCTTGCTCTTCGAATGCGAAGCGCTCGGTCGGGTCGGTCGCGTTGCCGTAGGGCAGGCGCAGCAACAGGCGCGGGGCGACTAGTCCAACCCAGGGGGCGACCGCGCAGCGGCGCAGGTCCGACCAGCGCTGCGCGACGTCGTCCGCCAAGGGCTGCCACTGTTGCGGGTCGACCAGCCCGGCCACGGATTGGCAACCGAACAGCGCCGGTGCCGCCCCGGCGACGAAGGGCCCGCCGGCCTGCGCCGCGAGCGCGCCCAGCCAGCCCAGCAGGTCGAGGTCCTCGACGGCGGGGCCGATGTAGAACAGTCCGACAAGCAGCGACCAGTGCGACCCGTCGGGCGTGTCGCTGCCTCGGCCGCCCAGCAGCCGGCCCAGCGCCGAGCGAGACAGATCGCCGTGGGCGGCGGCAAAGTCGGCCTGCAATGTGTCGCGGCTGGCATCCAGCAGGTACAGTTGCAGATCGTCGTTCAGCTCAAGGCGGGACACGAGCCATTGCACGCCGCGCCAGGCCATTTCCAGCGCGGTAAAGGCTGGGGCATGCAGCTGTTGCCGTATCTGATCGCCGATGGCCGCGTCCACGGCCGCGATGTATGGCTCCTGAAGGGCCGAGCGGTCTGGCGCGATGTGCGGCGCGACGATATTGCGGATCAGGGCATCGATGCTGCCGGCGCCTGGCGGGGTTACTGCCGGTGCAGGCGTCGAGTCACGACCGAGCAACCGTTGTAGCGTGGCGGCATCGTTCTCGACATCGCCGCTGATGCCCGGGCCTGGTGGCGCCGCGCCCAGTGGGGTTCGCGCCAAGCCGGTACTGCGCAGTTCGTCTGCGGCCTGATCGAAGCGGGCCGGGTCTTGCAGACGACCGCGCAGGTCCATCAGGCGGGCGCAAAGTTCCAACTGCTCGGCTAGCCGATCGGGGTGGAAGTCATCGAGCGATTCGATATCCAGCATCGCCGCAGGGGTGCCTGCGCTGGCCGGCAGAGGCACCTGCGGCGCAATGCGGTGCACCACCTGATCGAGGTTGTCGATGTCGACCCGGTGCAGCACCCAATGGGGCTCTGTAGCGGCATGGTCCGCAACACCGGCGGCGCGGCCGCTGAAATCGCCTAACAGGAGCAGCCGCATCGGGCTGCCCTCTGGGCGGCGCCGCGGTGCCGCCGGGGGGCTGAATCGAAGGTCGAATTCCAGACGGGCAGGCATTAGGGCTAGGCTCCAGGTGGCGGGCCGTCGTTCCCGGGGCGGCCATTACGCAGACTTTGCAGCAGCCGATAGGCCAAAGCAAACCCGACTGCGGCCGCGCGGGCATGGGTGCGATCAAAACTGATGTAGTAGGTTAGAATGCAGCGGTAACCGTCTATAAACACGAGGACCGCATATGAGCACTCCGCTGCCTCCCGAAGACGAGCGGCTGATGACCCGCCTAAACAAGCATCCGCAGTTGCGCGGGCGGGTCGAGCGTCTGGTCGACATTGTCGAGGACGTGGGGGATGAGCTGCGCAAAGCCGACGAGGCGGAGCGGCGCGTGATCGATGAGGTGCGTCGGCTCGGCCAAGAGGTGTTGGAAGGTTGGGCCGACGGGCAGGTTGCCAAACGGGCAGACGAATTGGAACGGACGCCGGGGGTTTGGCGGGAGGGCAAAAAAAACTCTGCTGGCACAGCACCTTCGGCGACATCGAAGTAGACGAGCCGCAATACCGGGAGGGGACGCAGCGGCGACGTCTGTTTGCGCAGAGTGCCGAAGTCCATCACCGCGGCTGCTCGCGGCCGTTGCAGCGGGTGGTGACGGACTTGGGGGCAGACCTGCCGTTCGCGCAGGCGGCGGGAAAACTCCAAGAGCATTACGGCGTCATCCTGTCGCCGAGCACCATCCGCCAAGTGACCGAAGGGCACGCCCGCGCGTTGGTCGTAGACGGCGAGGACGAACCGGCGTGGCCGACCCAAACGGGGGCCGCGACCGTGATCGCCGAAGTCGACGGCGGCATGGTGCCGCTGGTGGAGGTCGACCCCGACAGCCCGGACCGTCGGCGCGGAAAGCGTCTGCTGTGGAAAGAAGCCAAGCTGAGTCTGGCGCACGCGCACGGCAGTACCACACGGGTCTATGGCGCCACCCTGGGCGGTGGTGTCGAGGTGGCCGGGCGGCAGCTGCTGGCCTGTGCCATCGCAGCCGGCATGGGCACTGACAGCCAAGTCCATGCCCTCGGCGACGGGGCGGTGTGGATCGCCGACCAGGTCGCGGCGCGCTTCGGCACTCAGGGCCGTTATACGGTGGACTTCTTCCATGTCTGCGACGACCTCGCCGAGGCGGCCAAGGCTTGCGCTCCCGGGGATTCCAAGACCTGGCTTGAGCTTCAGAAGAAACGCTTGAAAAACAATGACAGCGCCGCGGTCTTGGCCGCGTTGAGTGAGGCACTGGAGCCCACCAGCGTGCCCGACGCGGACGCACCGGTACGGGCCTGTCATCGCTATCTCAGCAACAGACTCGATCATCTCGACTACCAAGGCGCCCTCGCGCAGGGCCTGCCCATCGGCTCCGGCGAGATCGAAAGCGCGCACCGCTATGTGGTGCAACAGCGACTCAAGCGCCCCGGCGCCTGGTGGACGCCCGACAACGCCGAGGCCATGCTCGCGCTGCGCATTACCCGGGCGAACGGGCAGTGGTCTGGGTACTGGCAGGATGATCTCAAGCAAGCAGCATGACAGATTCGACGACCACACCAGTTTAGATCGCACCC
>JBFZDU010000542.1:0-5229 GCA_041307205.1 Gammaproteobacteria bacterium
CTCATTGGCCTTTCTCACAATTTTAATTAGGCTAATACGCCATAAAGCCAGGTTCTTCTACCTTGTGGTCATAACCTCTGCTTCCTGATCTTTAGTACAGCTTTCCACCTGTCCTCATCGCTTTCGCGCGACCACAAAATTGTGAACTGATCGAGGTTTCGGACAGGCCTTCGTCCCGTACCCCTTATAAGCTTTGGCCTACACAGATAACAGGGATTCTCGGTCCTCGGCATAGCCAACCCAGCGACAAAGTCGGGAGACACCAATGGGCATCACGAACAGCCGCCAGGACCAGGGCACGGGGCGAACGAGCCTTCAGCAACGTCAGGACCAACTGAACCTGGCAGCCTGGAACCAGAGGAGGATTGCACTTACCGGCCGGTCCAGATCTCGGGTTCATTTTTGTCCAGCGCTGGGCTTCCATCCGCAAGACGCCTGCGCGGCCGGCTATCGGCAGCACTTCGGCAAACCGCCTTCGGCCAGCCGGGGTTCGCAGCTGGCCGGGGATTCAGCAGATGACGCGTCGTTGCGAAAACAAAACCAGACGGCAAGTAGATCGGGTCGGAACCAAGGTCGCGGCCTGACAGTCGGGCGGCGCAGCCTGGATCAGGCGCGATAACTGGCGATATCGGGACACTGTCGCGGTCGTCTTCCGGAGGCTGGCTCCAGCGGTTTGGCGTTGAGCGCGCGGCGCCTGTTCTCAGCCACGCGATAGGCGTACCTGTGGTTGCGCGTGCGCCACAACCCTATGTCGGCAGCCAGATGCGGGCCCGCGCCGGGCATGCCGCACCAACAAAAAGCCCGACCACCTGGGCCGGGCTTTTCTGCATCAACAAACGGGCGGCTTACTGGGCACCTTGAACCATCTCGCCTTCGGCGAACACCACCACTCGACGATTCTGTGCGCGCCCATCGGCGGTCGCGTTCGATGCCACCGGCTCGGATTCGCCCTTGCCCAGCAACTCGATGTCCGATGCGGTCAGCTTGGGACTCTGAGCAACGATGTAGTCTGCCACGGCCTGCGCACGACGCTGCGACAGCCCTTGATTGTAGGCCTCGGGACCAGTGCTGTCGGTGTGGCCTTCGACCTTCATCACCGACTTCAGCCGGGCACCACCACGCAGCGTCTGGATACGCTCGTCGATCACGGCTTTCGCGTCATCGCTGAGCTCGGCGCTGTCGAACGCAAACAACATGTTGGCCGCGATGGTGATCTCTTCCATGACCTTGGTGGTGAGGGTCGCTGCGGTTGGTGCCGTCACCACCTCGACCTCCATGGTCTGCTGCTTTTCGTAGCCGCACTCTTCGCGCTTCTCCGTGGTGTCGTCGTAGGACGTGCGCCAACACTCGCCATAGCTGTTGGTAATGACCGAGCCGCTGCTCGTATCGACATAGTTTTTTACAGTGTCTTCCGCCAACACACCGGCAGAGAAGGTCACTTGGGCGCCGAACAGCGCCGCGAGCATCAGCTGGTTGAATTGCATAGTGAGAACTCGCGTTTGTGATTGACGAATTTTCGTTGTCCACGGAGTGGGAACGGACAGGGGCGCAAGTATGTCATGCGGCGACATCCTCATGCTGAAGCACTGCGTAGCTTGCCATCGGACCCAAGCCCTACCCCCTACGGCCAATGCCCAGCGCAATTGCACGCGCAGCGCACCGGGCACAGGGTAAAGCGCAGCGGCTCAAGTCAGTGCCACGCGCGTCAGATAGAGTTTCCTGCCCAGTGCCCCGGCACGATTGAGGTCCGCCATGACGCGAAACGTCGGTTCTGCGGCCAGAAAGGCCGCGACGCCCGCGTGGACACCCGGGTATTGCGGATGCCCATAGTCGTCGACCGCAATCACCCCGCCGCGCACCAAGGCCCTGGCGCAGAGTGCGAGATCGCTGCAGACGGTGGCACTGTCGTGCCCGCCATCGACGTGCGCGAAGCGTACCCTTGAGCCAGCGGGCAACCTGATTTCGTCGCTATATCCGCGCAGAATATCCACCCGATCTTCCGCCAAGCCGGGGACCGCCGCCGCAAGGTTCCGCCTTACCCCCGCCGGGGTGGGAGTGTCGCCGTAGGGATCCGACAGCGGCAGGTCGAAGGCGTCGACCAGGATCAGCCGCTCGCCGGTCTTGAGCTGCGTCGCCAGCAAGGCCGCCGAACGCCCGTGATAGCAACCGATCTCCAGCAGGTCACCGACCTGCCCGGCTGCGCTCTGGGTTTCGAGCACCAAGGTGAAATGCGCCATGTCATCCAGGTTGAACCAGCCCGGGATGGCCGCCAGCCGCGGCGCCACCGCGGTCAGCAATGCCCCGGGGTTGGCCGCAAAGCCGCGCGGCCCTGGGCCGGGCCGCAGGCGCCGGTAGATGGCACGCAAGCCGCGATACAACGGGCTGGGTAACAGGCGCAGCAACTTTTTCATCATGCTCCGGATCGGGTTGGCACGCGCACCAGGCGCCGGATGCCGCGGCAGCGGACTCCCCTTATCCTAACGGCTTCGCCGGGGCAAGGCCGGACCCGCCCAGGGAGCTGGCCGGGGCAGCGCAGGTCCAGCCTGGGGACCCACCCCAGCCCATGCCCGTTAGAATGACAGGACACCCCGCACACCCGGCCAACCGCATGTCCCGACTCGTGATGCACATCGACCTCGATGCCTTCTATGCCGCGGTGGAACAGCGCGATCACCCAGAGTGGCGCGGCCGCCCCGTGGTGGTCGGCGCCGAACCGGGCCGGCGCGGCGTGGTCGCCACCTGCTCCTACGAGGCACGGCGCTACGGCGTCCACTCTGCCATGCCGATCGCCGAGGCGGCACGCCGGTTGCCGCCGGACACCCTGTATGTGCGCCCGCGCATGGCCGACTACGCACGGGTCTCCCGGCAGATCATGGCCGCGCTCGAAACCCTCTCGCCCGTGGTCGAACAGGTATCGATCGACGAGGCCTACCTGGACGTCTCGGGCCTGGAACGGCTGGTCGGTTCGCCGCAGCGCATCGGGCAGCGCGCCAAGTCGCTCATCCAAGCCACAGTGGGTCTAACCGCCTCGGTCGGGATCGGCCCCAACCGGCTGATCGCCAAGCTCGCTTCCGAGTACCGCAAGCCGGACGGCCTCACGCTGGTGCCAGCAGACCGGGTGCGGTCCTTCCTCGACCCCATGCCGCTGACCGCACTGCGGGGGCTGGGGGCCAAGACGGCCCCGCTGCTGCAGCGACTAGGGCTCCGAACCGTGGCCGACGTCAGGGGCACGCCCCTGGCCGAACTGCGGCGACATCTCGGCGCCCAGCTGGGCACGCGCATCCACGCCCAGGCCCACGGCATCGCGTCCGACGCCGTCCAGGCCGCAACCGACCGCAAATCGATCTCGAAGGAAACCACCTTCGAGCAGGACGTCAGCGATCCGACAGTGCTCAGGGACACCCTGCAGTGGGCCGCACAGGAAGTCGGCTACCTGGCCCGCAGCGCGGATCGCAAGGGTGCGGTCGTGATGCTGAAGATCCGCTTGCAGGGCTTCGAGACTCACACCCGTTCCCGCACCCTGCCCGCCCCGACCGACCAGGACGGCGAGATCTTCCGCACGGCCTGGTCCTTGTATCGGGCCGAATCCTGGGGAGGGCGCCCGGTGCGTCTGATCGGCCTGGGCCTGTCCGGCTGGGCCGGGGCGTCCCGCGCCCAGAGCGATCTGTTCGACGGCAGTGCCCAGGCACCAGGCCGCGCGAGCGACCGCTTGTATGCGACGCTCGACGAGATCGGCCGCAAATTCGGCCGGGACTCGATACGGCGTGGGCTGCCGCGCCGCAAATAGCCCCGGCGGGCAACGGGCGCAGATCTGGCGTGAGCGTGCAATACTTCCTGGACCCGCACCGACAGGGAGCAACGCCATGATCAGAATGCTGGTAAACGGCAAGACGCACGAACTGGACCTGGCGCCCGACACGCCCCTGTTGTGGGCGCTGCGCGATCACCTCGGGCTGCTGGGCACCAAGTACGGCTGCGGCACCGGCCTGTGCGGCAGCTGCACCGTGCACCTAGGCGGCGAGGCGGTGCGCGCCTGTGTGGTGCCGGTTGCTGCGGTCGGCGACACGCCGGTCACCACCATCGAAGGCCTGTCCGCAGACGCCGCACACCCATTGCAGGTGGCCTGGCGCGACCTCGACGTACCCCAGTGCGGCTATTGCCAGCCCGGCATGCTCATGAGTGCCGCGGCCCTGCTGGCAGCAAACCCGCAGCCCTCCGACGCGGACATAGACGCGGCCATGACCAACATCTGCCGCTGCGGTACCTATCTGCGGGTGCGCCGCGCGATCAAGGCCGCGGCCACTGCCGGGGCCGCGTCATGAGCCGGCCGGTCGACGTCGGCCGCCGGGAATTCCTGGTGCGCAGCGCGGCGCTCGGCGGCGCAATGGTGCTGGGCTTTCACCTGCCAGGCCCGACCCGCGCCGCCCTGGTGGAGGGCCAGGCCGGCGCGACCCGGGAAGTCAACGCCTGGATCCTGATCGACGCGGACGACACCGTCACCATCCGCGTGGCCCGTTCCGAGATGGGCCAGGGCATCTTCACTGCCCTGCCGCAGCTGGTCGCCGAGGAACTCGAGTGCGACTGGAACCGGGTCCGCGCCGAATACGCAGCCGCCAGCGAAAACCTGCAGCGCGACCAGGTCTTCGGCGCCATGCTCACCGGCGGCAGCCGCTCGGTGCGTCAGTCCCACGACTACCTGCGCAAGGCCGGCGCCGCGGCCCGCGAGATGCTGATCGCCGCCGCCGCGGCGCGTTGGGGTGTCGACGCGAGCGAATGCAGCGCCGCCGCCAGCCTGGTCAGGCATGCCGCGAGCGGGCGGCAGCTGCGCTATGGTGAGCTGGCCGGTGAGGCCGCGCGCCGGCGCCCGCCCGAGGTGGTGTTCCTCAAGGAACCGGCCGACTGGAAGTTGATCGGCCGCCCGGTCAAACGCCTGGACACGGCCGACAAGGTCGCCGGCAAGCCGGTGTTCGGCACCGACGTGCAGTTGCCGGGCATGCTGCATGCCGCCATCCGCGCCTGCCCGGTGTTTGGCGGGACGCTCAGGTCGGTCGATGCCGCCGCCGTGTCCGGGCTGCCGGGCATCCAGGCGGTCGTGACCCTGGCCGACGCAGTTGCCGTCGTCGCCGACGACTGGTGGCGTGCCGCGCAGGCCGTTGCCGCCCTACCAGTGATATGGAACGAAGGCCCGGGTGCCGCGGTGGACGATGCCGAACTGCGCGCGGATCTGGC
>JBFZDU010000543.1:0-4523 GCA_041307205.1 Gammaproteobacteria bacterium
TCCATGGTCTCGGCGTCGGTCACGCGCATGCCCTGCACGAACTCGCTCTGTTTTCCCAGGCGCTTGAGCAGGTCGCCGATCTGGGGTCCGCCACCGTGCACCACCACCGGGTTGATGCCGACCAGTTTCATCAGCACCAGGTCGCGGGCAAAGCTGTTCTTCAGGCCATCGTCCACCATGGCATTTCCGCCGTACTTGATCACGACCGTCTTGCCACCGAAGCGCTGGATATAGGGCAGGGCTTCGCTCAGGACGTGGGCCACGTTGCGGGCCTTCTCGGGTGTCAGGCTCATGGGGGGTTCCTCGAAACCGCGGCGTAGGGGTTGAACTGGGACTTGAACCGGGATCAGAACGGCGGCGACAGTGCCGGGTCGACGGCGGCGAGCAGGCGACGGAATCTCTCCTGCACCCGGGCGAGCGCATCCTCGTCCTCGGCCTCGAAGCGGAAGGTCAGCGCCGGCGTGGTATTCGATGCCCGCACCAGGCCCCAGCCCGCGGCGAACTCCACGCGCAGCCCGTCGATATCGACGATCTTGGCGTCGGCGAACTCGGCCTTGGCGGCAATGGCGCGCATCAGCTCGACACTCCGCCCTTCGGGCAGCACCAGCTGGTATTCGGGCGTGGCCGGACTGGACGGCAGCTCGGCAAAGATCTCGGCCGTCGGGCGCGCGTCTGCAGACAGGATTTCCAGCACCCTGGCCGCCGTGTACAGGCCGTCGTCAAAGCCGTACCAACGCTCCTTGATGTAGTAGTGACCGGCAAACTCGCCGGCCAGCAGCGCGCCGGTGTCGCGCAGCTTGGCCTTGATCCGGGCATGCCCCGACTGCCACATGATCGGACGCCCACCGCTGGCCAACACGAACCCCGCGAGATGACGCGAACTCTTCACGTCGTACAGGATATCGGCCCCGGGGTGGCGCACCAGTACGTCCGCCGCCAGCAGCATCAACAACTGGTCGGGCCAGACCGGGTCGCCGGCGCTGTCGATGAATACGACCCGATCGCCGTCGCCGTCGAAGGCGATGCCCAGGTCGGCGCCGGTGGCTTGCACGGTCGCAATCAGATCGGCCAGGTTCTCGGGCACGCCGGGATCGGGGTGATGATGCGGGAACGCGCCATCGGGCTCGCAGTATAGGGGGGACACCTCGCAACCCAAGGCCTCGAACAACTGCACCGCCAGGGGACCCGCTATGCCATTGCCCGCGTCGACCACGATGCGCAGGTCGCGCGCCAGCGCCACATCACCCAGGATCCGGTTCACGTAGTCATCGCCGAGGTCGCGCGGCATGCGTGCGCCCTTGCCGCTGGCCAGTTGGCCGCGGACCGTCCGCTCGCGCAGCGCGGCCAGGTCGCCCTCGGCCAACATGTCATCGCCGAGCTGGATCTTGAAGCCGTTGTAGGCGGCCGGATTATGGCTGCCAGTGACCATCACCACACCATCGGTCGGCACCGCGAAGCGGCTGAAGTACGCCAACGGCGTGGGCACGGCACCCAGGTCGATCACGTCCAGCCCGCTGGACGCAATGCCCTCGATCAGCGCCGCCGCCAGCTTGGGACTGGACAGGCGCGCATCACGCCCGACCGCCAGATTGTGGCCGCCGCCCTCCTGCACCAGGGTACCCAATGCGCGGCCGAGCAGCGCAACGCCCTCCGGACTCAGCTCCGCGCCCGCCAGGCCGCGAATATCGTAGGCGCGGAACACTTGTGGAGGCAGCAACGGACGCGGCCCGGCGGCCATCTCCGCCAGCGACGCGTCGTTCGGGTCCAGTTCCTCGACCATGACCTCCTGCTGCGCGGTATTGGACGCGAAGGACGAAACGCCCGCGCCTTGGGGCACCGCAGCGCCCGCCTTGCCCCGGGGGCTGCCGCGCGCGCTCTGGGCATACTGTGCCAGCAGGACCAGCGCATCCGCGGTGGCCCGCAATTGCGGCGCCACAGGACCACCGCCCTGGCCATTCAGGATGGCCTCGCCGAAGGCAACCGCACTGCCCAGGTCGGTGCGCAGGTCCTTTACCAAGTGGCGCCACTGCAGATAGCCCACCAGGCCCAGGGCGGCGGCTCCCCCGATCACCATACCGAGGAAGGGCAGCAGCAAGGCCACCGAAGCCAACTCCGGTCGGGCTCGATAAGCCACCTCCAGGATGCTGCCGGGCACGGCGACCGCGTCATCGGCCTGCGCATCGGCGGCCGACGCGACCCCCAGGGCCACTTTGCCGCCGTCCACGCGCTGCGTCAGCCAAGCCCGTCCCGGTAAACCGGTCTGCGCATCTATCACGGCCGTCACGGCCGTCAGCGGCAGGGCGGCGAACAGGACCCCCAAGGTGGCGCCCTTGACCTTGACCGCCTCGGCAAGGGCGACATAGGGCACGCCGCCCGTCAGCTGATGGACCTCGGCCGGCGGCGGCGTGCCACCGACCGCGCGCCGCACCATGTCCACACCCGCGTAGCCCATGGGGGCGGGGCCGTCGACCTCCGGCCGATTCCAGTCGGCCGGCAACAGGCGCAACTGCAGCCACTGCGGCACCGCGTCCCGCAGCAGTTGTTCGGCCAGCCCGGCACGCATGGCGTCGTCGCCGCCCAGCGCCGCCTCGACGCGGGGGTCGGCGGCGATCAAACGCAACAGGTGGCGGGCGTTCTCCAGGTTCCCGGCAACCTGCCCGGCCAACACTCCCGCCGCACGGTGCATGCCGCGCCGCGCGGTTTCGCGCTCGCCGGACTGCACCCATTGCTGCGCCACGAACGCCAGCAGCAGCAGCACCAGGACGGCCACCACCGGCGCCGGCGCCAGGTAGAGCCACAGCGATCGTCCCGGCAAGGCCTGCTTGGCCGGCGCCTTTCCGGCCTTGGGGTTGGCTGCACCCAGTTTCATACCCGGATCCTTGGATTCAATGACGCCCTGAATGCCCGAAGCCGCCCGCGCCCCGCGCCGAGGCGGAGAAATCGTCCACCACTTCCAAAGCCGCATGCACGACCGGCAACAACACCAGCTGCGCGATGCGTTCGCCGATCTCCATGCGGAACGGGGCCGTACCGCGATTCCAGCAGGACACGAACAACTGCCCCTGGTAATCGGAATCGATCAGCCCCACCAGGTTGCCGAGCACGATACCGTGTTTATGACCCAGCCCCGAGCGGGGCAGAATGACCGCAGCCAAGGCGGGATCGCCGATGTGGATGGCGATTCCGGTCGGGATCAGGTGGGTCGCGCCGGGCGCCACCTCCAGTGGTGCATCGAGCATGGCCCGTAGGTCCATGCCGGCCGACCCTGCCGTCGCGTAAGCCGGCAGCGGGAAGTCCTCGCCGAGACGGGAATCGAGTATTTTCAGTTGCAATCTATGCATGCAATCGCTCGGCAATCAGGTGTACCAGTTGTTCGGCCAGCGCCGGCTTTGATTGAGCCGGCAGTTCGGCACAACCGCCCGGCCACAGTACCAGCAAGGCGTTGTCTTCGGTATCGAAACCCAGCCGCCCGGGGCCGACCAGATTGGCCGCGATCATGTCCAGGTTTTTGGCACGGCGCTTGGCCTCCGCGTGTTCGGCAAGCGCCTCGGTCTCGGCGGCGAACCCGACCGTGAACGGGCGATCGGGACGCGCCGCAACCTCCGCCAGGATGTCGGGGTTGCGCACCAGTTCCAGGGTGAGTCGGTCCGCGGATTTCTTAAGCTTGGCCTCGGCCGGCGCCGCGGGCCGATAGTCGGCGACCGCGGCCGTCGCGACGAACAGGCCCGCCCCGACGAGCTCGGCCATCACCGCGGCCTGCATCTCGCGCGCACTCTCGACCTGCAACCGTCGCACCCCGCGTGGTGCGGTCAGTGCCGTCGGTCCGCTCACCAGCACCACCTCGGCACCGGCCCGGACCAGGGCCGCAGCGACCGCATAGCCCATGCGCCCGGAACTGCGGTTGCCCAGGTAGCGCACCGGATCGACTGCCTCGCGGGTCGGCCCGGCCGTGACCAGGGCACGCAGCCCCTGCAACTGCCCGTCGCCGAACACGGCGAGCGCCCGCCCGAGCAGTTCGGCGGGCTCCAGCAAGCGCCCCGGGCCGGTCTCGCCGCAGGCCTGAGCGCCGCTCGCCGGCCCGAACACCAGGACGCCCCGCCGGGTGAGCCGGGCCAGGTTGTCGACGGTCGCCGCGTGTTGCCACATCTGCTGGTTCATGGCCGGCGCCACCGCCACGACTGCGCCGGTGGCCAGGCACAGGGTGGCGAGCAGGTCGTCCGCCATACCGGCCGCATAGCGGGCGAGGAAGTCCGCGCTCGCCGGTGCCACCAGCACCAGTTCCGCCCAGCGCGCCAGCTCGATGTGCCCCATGGCCGCCTCGTGGGCGGGGTCGAACAGCTCGCTCCGTACCGGCTGCCCGGTGATGGCCTGAAACGTCAACGGGGACACGAACTGCGCCGCCGCCGGCGTCATGACCACCCGCACCTCGGCCCCCGCCTGGACGAGCAGGCGCGCCAGTTCCGCCACCTTGTACGCGGCGATACCGCCGGTTACACCGAGCAGAACCCGCCTGCCCTGGATTG
>JBFZDU010000544.1:0-13733 GCA_041307205.1 Gammaproteobacteria bacterium
TGGCCCTGCCGCGGGTGTACCTTGCTGCCGTCGGCCAGGTGGGTGACGGGACGGGTGGGGGGGCCGTTGATTTCGATACTCATTGCTGCCGTTCCTAATTGCTCTGGTCTCGCTCCCGGTATCGTCCGAGTTTTGACGGCCTTTAGTTAGGCGACGCAAGTTGTGAATGCTGTTCCGGAAAATCCTGGGAAGCCCACTCCTGTCAGGGCAGAACCCGCACCAGGCCGCGGCCCACCACGGTAGCGTTGACGATGCGTTCCGAGCCCAGATTACGCACCGCGATGCGCTCTCCCTGAGTCCCGTCGGCCAGGGCCTTGCCCCTGACCCGGACCTGGATCTGGGGGTTGGCGGCGAGGATGGTCACTTCGGCGCCCTTTTTGACCAGCTGATTGGCCTCGACCGCTGCCGGGGTGATCACTTCGCCGCGCCCCAGATTGCGCTTCAGGCGCTGGCCGACCAACTCCTCGGTGGTGACGAAATAATCGCGATGCAGGCCGGCCAGGTCGCGCTCGACCAAGCTGAGGTGTTCGGCGTTCAGCGTGTCGCCACGCCGTAGCGGGGCGGTGGTCACGACCACCGCCCCGGGCAGGGCGATACGCATGGGCACGTACAGTTTCCACGGTCGTTCGCCCTGACAACGCACCCCCACGACAGTGCGCCCGGCTTTGATCCCGTTGGGTGGCTCGAAGCCCTGCAGTGCCTCGGTGCATTGCGGCAGCTGCAAGCGACTGTCGAGTGTCCCAGGGGTGATCTCAATGTCCAACGGGAAGCGCTGCGCATCGGCGCGGATAAACGCCTCAGCGGCCGTCAGGATGCTGGCGTGTGACTGGTCAGTGGCAGTTGCGTGGGCGCCGGGGAGCAAGGTGCCGGTGCCGACCCAGGCCAGGAGCCGGATCAAGTGTCGGATTTTTGTCACTGCGCTTATGCCTTACGGGGTGTGGGTTGATCCTAGCAATCCCTGTGCCGACCTCGGTCGGGGGGATGCCTCAAGACCGCCGCACCAACGCCGCTACAGGCCAGGAATGGCAATCCAGACAGGGGGCGGGCAGATGGCAGGGATACTCGATGGCGTCGACATGCGCACCCAGCTTGCGGGTCACAACCGCCTGGAATTGTTGTTGTTCCGCCTGGGTCCGCGCCAGCGTTTCGGCATTAACGTCTTTAAGGTTCAGGAAGTCATCCAGTGCCCGCCCCTGACCCAGCTGCCGCAGTCGCACCCAGTGGTGCGCGGCATCGCCAACATGCGTGGCAAGACCATTGCCATCATGGATTTGTCCCTGGCCATCGGCGGGCCGCCGGTGACCGACCACGAGGACAAGTTCGTGATCATTACCGAGTACAACCGCAAGGTGCAGGGTTTCCTGGTGGATGCGGTGGACCGCATCATCAACATGAACTGGGAAGAGATCCTGCCGCCACCCAAAGGTGCGGCCAGCGGCTCTTACATGACCGCGGTCACCCAGTTGGATAAGGAACTGATTGAGATCATCGACGTCGAGAAGGTGCTGCAGGAAGTCGTTGGCTCCCAGGAGCACGTCTCCGATGGCATCATCGAGGCCGGTATCCGCACCCTGCAACAGCACGTGTTGGTGGCGGACGACTCGAGCGTGGCGCGCAAGCAGGTGGCCCGCGTCCTGGCGGAAATGGGCGTGGAGTTCACGCTTTGCGAGAACGGCCGACTGGCCCTGGAACAGTTGCAAGCCTGGGTGGACGAAGGCCGGGATCTCGACGGCTGGCTAGCGTTGGTGATATCCGATATCGAAATGCCGCAGATGGATGGTTACTCGCTGACCAAGGCGATCCGCGAGCACCCTGCGTTGTCGCGGCTGTTCGTGATCCTGCACACCTCACTGAGCGGGGTGTTCAACAAGCAAATGGTCAGTCGGGTCGGGGCCGACGACTTCCTGCCGAAGTGGGAGCCGGATACCCTGGCGATGATGGTGCAGGCCCAGCTCAAGCGCCATGCCCAGCAAGCCGCCGCCTGAGGCGAACCCAATGCGCGCCGATACGGGTTCTGCCGTTCCCTCGCGTCCCTCGATCGAGCTGACGGACTACTTGGCGATCCACGATTTCCTCGAGCGCAATGCCGGCATCCGCCTCGGTGCAGGCAAGGAGTATTTGGTCACCAGCCGCTTGGGGCGCCTGCTGGGCAGCTATGGCCTGAGTGGCTTCGCCGATCTGGCGCGCCAGCTGCAACAGGCCGGCGCTCGCCAACTGCAGGTTGCCGTAGTGGATGCCATGACCACCAACGAGACCTTCTGGTTTCGCGATCCGGCACATTACCGCATCCTGACCGACGCGATCCTGCCGCACTATGCGGCCAAGCCGCTGCGTATCTGGTCCGCCGCCTGCTCCACCGGGCAGGAGCCCTACACCGTTGCGATGGTGCTCAACGACGCCAAGTTCACGCGTTCGGGGGGCAGCCACACCATCGTCGGTACGGACATCTCCACCGCGGCACTCGCCCAGGCCCGCGAGGCGCGCTACTGCGGCCTGTCGGCGGCACGGGGGTTGACCGACGACCAGCGCCGCCGTTATTTCCGACAGGACGCGGATTGCCTCAGCGTGACGCCAGAGCAGCGTCGCGGTGTCGAGTTTCGTGAGTTCAACCTGCTGCGGCCGTTCGATGGGCTGGGGCGTTTCGACATTGTTTTTTGCCGCAACGTTCTCATCTATTTCTCGGCCGAGCGCAAACGCGACATCCTGCAGCGCATTGCCCGGGTGTTGAATCCCGGCGGACATTTGTTTCTCGGCTCCACCGAATCGCTGAACGGACAGAACGAGCTGTTCGAGATGCAGAGCCACCCGGGCGGCCTGGTCTATCGTCGCCGCTGAGCTTGCCGCCGGGCGGCAAGCCTTTGCCGCCCGGATCCACGCATAACCCGGTTTTTCCCCGCGCAAGCCGCGCTCGCGCTGCCTGGCACGGCTCGTGCAATTACATTGCTAAATGCATTGCAGCGGGGTCCGCGGGCATGAAACTCGACGACGCTTTCGGTCTACACGCACACGCCTTGCAGCTGCGGTCGCGCCGCGGCGAGGTGTTGGCGGCCAACATGGCCAATGCCGACACCCCAGGCTACAAGGCGCGTGACTTCGATTTCCAGCGCCTCCTGCAACGCGAACTCGGCACGCCGGTACGGCTGGTGGCCACCAATCCCGGACACATCCAGACCGACCGCAGCGCGGTGCCGGCCATGGCAATGCAGTACCGCATCCCGCACCAGCCCAGCCTGGACGGCAATACCGTCGAAGCCGAAGCCGAGCAGGCGCGTTACAGCGCCAACGCCATGCAGTACCAGGCCAGCCTGAGCTTCCTCGACGGGCGGATCAAGAGCCTGCTCGCAGCCATCACGGGTAACTGAGGGTCGATGCCATGTCCAGCCTGAAGATCTTCGATATCGCCGGCAGCGGCATGGCCGCACAGTCGCTGCGCCTGAACCTGGTCGCCAGCAACATGGCCAACGTCGACGCGGTATCGAGCAGCATCGATCAGACCTACCGCGCCCGCCACCCGGTGTTTCGCGCCCTGCTGGATGACGCCGGCGCACGCGCACCGGCGACCGGTGTGCAGATGGTCGGTGTGGTCGAAAGCCAGGCGCCGCTGGTGCGCGAGTACGCCCCCAACCACCCGATGGCCGACGGCGAGGGTTACATCTTCCGCCCCAACGTAAACCTGGTGGAGGAAATGGCCAACATGATCTCCGCGTCGCGGGCCTATCAGAACAACGTCGAACTCATCAACGCGGCGCGCCAGATGATGACCGCCACTCTGAACCTCGGGAAGTAACGCCACATGAGCACCATCACCGCCACTGACGATCTGTTCGCCGCGCTGGGCCTGAGTCGCCAGCAGCAAGTGCAGGCGACCAACGACCCCAACGAGCTGGGGCTGGACACTTTTCTTAAGTTGATGATCACCCAGCTGAACAACCAGGACCCGTTCGAACCCATGGACAACGGGCAGTTTCTCGGTCAGATCGCGCAGTTCGGCACGGTCACCGGCCTCGACAAGCTGAACAACGCCTTTGCCGGCTTGGCGACCGATCTGACCTCCGGTCAGGCCCTGCAGGCCGGCGCCCTGGTGGGGCGTGACATCTTGGCGCCACTCGACACCGGCCGCCTGACCGAGGGCGGCAGTGTACGCGGTCGCGCCGACCTTGCTGCCCCCGCCGCTGACCTGGTGGTGCGGGTCACCGACCCGGCCGGGCAACTGGTGCGCGAGATTCACCTGGGGGCGCAAACCAGCTGCGAAATCGACTTCACCTGGGACGGTATGCGCGACGACGGTGCGTTCGCCACGCCCGGCCTTTACACGCTGCGGGTGCAGGCTGAGCACAATGATGGCGCCGAGGATCTGCAGACCCAGCTCTATGCCCGCGTCGACAGTGTCAGCCTTGGCGGGGTCGACGGACTGACCCTGAACCTCGCCGGCCTGGGCGCCGTGCCGTTCAGCAGTGTGCGGCAGATTCATTGATGCAGGGCATCACGCCCCCGCCGGGGGACGCCGAGCAGCAGAACGCGCCTTTGGCGCGCATCCATTAATTCGAAGCGGAGAACGCCAGCATGCCTTTCCAAATTGCACTCAGCGGTCTGAACGCGGCACAGACCGACCTGCAGGTCACCGGGAACAACATCGCCAATGCCGCCACCAACGGCTTCAAGCAGTCGCGCGCCGAGTTCGCCGATGTCTACGCCAACGCGGTGCAGGATCAGGGCGCGGTAGCCACCGGTCGTGGCGTCCGGGTGTCGCGCGTGGCCCAGCAGTTCCAGCAGGGCACCATCGACTTCACGTCCAACAACCTGGACATGGCGATCAGCGGCGAGGGCTTCTTCGTGCTGGAGGATACCGATGGCACCAGCTATTTCACTCGCGCCGGGGCCTACAGCGTCGATCGCAACGGCAACGTCGTGAATCAGAAAAGCCAGCGCCTGCAGGTATACCCGGTGGGTTCCAGCGCTGCCGGTGTCACGACCTTCAACACTGGGGTCCTGTCCGATCTGCAGTTGCCGGTGGGGGCCAGTGCGCCGATCGCCACCACCACGGTCGGTGCCATAGTCAACCTGAACTCCTCGTCCAGTCCCATCACCTCGGCCTTTGACCCAGGCGACCCGACCACCTACAGCTGGCCGACCTCGACCACGGTGTACGATTCGCTGGGTAACGCCCACACCTCGACCATGTACTTTGCGAAACGCGGCGACAACGCCTGGGACGGCTACCTGTCGGTCAGTGACGGCGCCTTCGCCACGCCGCTGGACGCCGCCCACCCCACTGTGTCGCAGGCCTTCGGCCTGGTGTTCGACGACACCGGCACCCTGGTCACGCCGGCCAACGGCGAGATCGACCTGACCGGCAACCTGTTCGCACCCGACGGCGGTGCCGCGCCGCTGGGATTGACGCTCGATTTTTCGGGCACGACTCAGTTCGGCACCAATTTCGCGGTCAACAACCTGACCCAGAACGGCAATACCTCCGGGCGCCTGGCCGGTGTCGACGTGGACGCCGAGGGTGTGGTGTTCGCGCGCTACACCAACGGCGAGTCGTCCGCGCTCGGCAAGGTGGCAATGGCGCGCTTCAACAACCCGCAGGGGCTGCGCCAGGTCGGCGACACCAATTGGACCGAGACCTTCGCTTCGGGCCTGGTGCAGCTGGGCGAGGCGGGCACCTCCAGCTTCGGCCAGATCCAGTCCGGGGCGCTGGAGTCCTCGAACGTCGACATTGCCGCCCAGCTGGTGAAGTTGATTACCGCGCAACGTAACTTCCAGGCGAACGCCGAAGTCATCTCGACGGCGGACAACGTGACCCAGACCATCATCAATATCAGGTAAGCGAGCAGCCGCCGGCGTAGCGCCGGTGGCTGCCGGCTTACAGCGGGAGGCTCTTACCCATGGACCGCATGCTCTACGTCGCCATGAGCGGCGCCAAGGAAACCCTGATCGCGCAGGGCAACGCGTCGAACAATCTGGCGAACGCCGCGACCAGCGGCTTTCTCGCCGACCTGAACCAGTTCCGCGCCATGCCGGTGTTCGGGCAGGGCTTCCCGACGCGTGTCTACGCGTTGGACGAACGGCCGCAGACCGACTTCGCGCCGGGCAGCATGCAGCAGACCGGCCGCGACCTCGACGTCGCGGTGACCGGACCGGGTTGGATCGCGGTGCAGGCGCCTGATGGTGGCGAGGCCTATACCCGCCGCGGCGACATGTGGGTGGACGAGAACGGCCTGCTCAAGACCGGCAACGGCTTGCCGGTAATCGGCAACGGCGGGCCGGTTGCCATTCCGCCGGCGGAGAAGATCGAGATCGGCGCGGACGGGACCATCTCGATCCGACCGCTCGGTCAGGCCGTCAACGAACTGGCGGTGATCGACCGCATCAAGCTGGTAAATCCGCCGCTCGACCAACTCCGCAAGGGTGACGACGGCCTGCTGCGCATGGCCGACGGCAGCGAGGCGGATTTCGACGCGGTGCAACGCCTTGCGGCCGGCGCGCTGGAGGCCAGCAACGTCAACATCGTCAACGAAATGGTGGACATGATCGAGTTTGCGCGGCGCTTCGAGATGCAGGTGAAGCTGATGCAGACGGCCCAGGAGAACGCCGACGCCGGTGCCAGCATGCTGCGGCCGGTGTAGAGCTGGCAAGGCTCTTGCAGCTGTACGACCAGACAGACGGAAACCCGTCGCCAAGTTACGAGGAATACGCCATGTACCCCGCACTGTGGATTGCCAAGACCGGCCTGGATGCGCAGCAGACGCGCATGTCGGTCATCTCGAACAACCTGGCCAATGTCAATACCACCGGTTTCAAACGCGACCGCGCGGTGTTCGAAGACCTGATCTACCAGAACATCCGCCAGGCCGGTGCCCAGTCCACCGAGGATACTCAGCTGCCCTCAGGCCTGTACCTGGGCACCGGCGTGCGCACTGTGGCGACCCAGAAGCTGCATACCCAGGGCAACATCGTTCAGACCAACAACAGCTTCGACCTGGCGGTCCAGGGCCAGGGCTACTTCCAGGTGCTGCACCCGGACGGTTCCATCGTCTACACCCGTGACGGGGCCTTCGGCCTGGACAGCACCGGCCAACTGGTCACTCAGAACGGCTATCTGCTCGAGCCGGCGATTACCGTGCCGCAGAACACCCTCAGCTTCACGGTCGGTTCCGACGGCATCGTCTCGGCGCTGGTGTCGGGCAACAATGCGCCGACCGAGATCGGCAATATCACCCTGGCGCAGTTCATTAACCCGACCGGCCTGGAGGCGGTCGGCGACAACCTGTTCCGCGAGTCGGCGTCGAGCGGCGCCCCGCAGGTGGACACCCCGGGGCAGAACGGCGCCGGCACCTTGATCCAGGGGTCCCTGGAGAGTTCCAACGTCAACGTGGTCGAGGAGCTGGTCAACATGATCGAGACCCAGCGCGCCTACGAGATGAACTCCAAGGCCATCTCCACCACTGACGAGATGCTCGGCTACGTCAGCAACCAGTTGTAGTCGAGCGCTTCGAAGGGCGGGGTACGGGGAGCGAGGTAAAGCGTATGAGTGGCCTGCGGCTTTTGGTGCTAACGCTGCTGACGACGATTCTGCTGGCGGGCTGCAATACGGCACCCAAACGCGACCCCGACTATGCCGCGGTCGAGCCGCCGGCCATGCCGCCGCAGCCGATCGGCAATGGGGCCATCTACCAGGCGGGCTACGACAAGCGCTGGTTCGAAGACCTGCGGGCGCGGCGCGTTGGCGACATGGTGACCGTCAACCTGGTGGAGCAGACCGACGCGACCATCTCCAACAGCACCGAGGTCACCAAGTCGAGCAGCATAGATGTCACCAATCCCACGCTGTTCGGTCGCACGCCGAGTTTCGGCAGCGACCTGAACCTGGGCTTCGCCTTGAATTCGTCAGCGGATTTCTCCGGCGAAGGCGACAACGAGCAGAGCAACCAGTTGCGCGGCTCGGTGACGGTCATGGTGACCGAGGTTCTGCCCAACGGCTACCTGCGCGTGCGCGGCGAGAAGCGGATCGGCACCAACGGCGGCAACGAGTACGTGCGCCTGGCGGGCATAGTGCGCCCCGAGGACATAGACACCCGCAACAGCGTGGCCTCGACCAAGGTGGCCGACGCGACCCTGGTATACGTCGGCGACGGTCAGGTAGCCAATGCCAACTTCATGGGGTGGCTGGCGAAGTTCTTCATCTCGGCCCTGGTGCCGTTCTGAGCTTGCCATGGCCTGTTCGCAGAAACATCGGCCCGAAGGTCGGTCCTTCCACAGCGGCTCCGCTCCGACCAGGTCGGCCGGCCGGATGGCGCCCAGACTTCACGCAGGCAGACCTGGCATGAAAATCCCGATGCACACCGTCATCGTCGCCCTGGTGGTGCTGGCGGCCTGGGTTGCGCCGTTGCAGGCCGAGCGCATCAAGGATCTCGCCAGCATCCAGGGCATACGCACCAACCAACTGCTGGGTTATGGCCTGGTGGTGGGTCTGGACGGCAGTGGCGACAAGGTCAATTCCTCGCCCTTTACCGAGCAGAGCCTCAAGAGTCTGCTGACCCAGCTTGGCATCGTCGTGCCGCAGGGCACGCGCCTCAATCCGAAGAACGTGGCGGCCGTGACCATCCACTCCGACCTGCCGCCGTTCGCCAAGCCCGGTCAGAAGATCGACGTGACCGTGGCCTCGATCGGCGACGCCAAGAGCCTGCGCGGCGGCAGCCTGCTGATGGCCCCGCTCAAGGGCATCGACGGCAACGTCTACGCGATTGCCCAGGGCAACCTGGTGGTGGGGGGGTTGGCGGCCGAGGGGGCCGATGGCTCCAAGGTCACCATCAACATCCCCTCGGCCGGACGCATTCCCGGTGGCGCCACGGTGGAGCGCGCGGTGGCCACGCCCTTCGACAGCGAGCCCACGCTGACGCTGAATCTCAATGCCGGCGACTTCACCACCGCGCAGCGCGTGGTCGATGCCGTCAACGCCGCCATGGGGGCGGGTGCGGCGCGGGCATTGGACGCCACCTCGGTCAGCGTCAATGCGCCACGCGACGCCGGGCAGCGCGTCGCCTATGTCTCCATGATCGAGAACCTGGAGGTCAAGCCGGCCGAGGCGGTGGCGCGCGTCATCGTCAACTCGCGCACCGGCACCGTCGTCATCAACAGCAGCGTGCGCGTGTCGCCGGCCGCGGTCAGCCACGGCAGCTTGATGGTCACCATCAGCGAGAACCTCGAGGTGTCGCAGCCCAACGCCCTGAGCGGCGGTCGGACCACCGTGGTGCCGCGCTCCGATGTGACCGCCACCGAGCAGGGCAGCCGCATGTTCATGTTCAACCCCGGGGTGTCGTTGGACGAGGTGGTGCGCGCCGTCAATCAGGTCGGCGCGGCCCCCAGTGACCTGGTGGCGATTCTCGAAGCGCTCCGCCAGGCCGGTGCGCTCAAGGCGGAACTGGTGGTGATCTGATGCAGCTGGACGCCGCCAGCCTGGTGACGGATTTCGCCGGACTTGCGTCGCTCAAGGCGCGGGCCCGGCAGGATCGCAAGGATGCGACCGACGAGGTGGCGCGGCAGTTCGAGGCGCTGTTCGTGCAGATGATGATGAAGGGTATGCGCCAGGCAAGTTTCGGCGGCGGGCTGCTGGACAGCCAGCAGAGTCTGTTCTACCGCGACCTCTACGACCAGCAGCTGTCGACCCATCTGGCCGGCGCCGGCGGCATCGGCCTGGCGGATACCATCCGGCGGCAACTCGGGGGCGAGGCGGCACCTGTCCTGGCGGGACGCGGCGCCGCCGGGTATCGGGCTGCGCCGACCGCAGCGGCACGCGGCGCGGTGCCACAGGTCGTGGCGGCCGATCCGGTGACCGAGGCTCTGGACCAGCCGCCGCTGCAGGGCGAGCCCGTCGCCTTCCTGCGCGCCTTGTGGCCGGCTGCCGAACAGGCCGCGGCGGAGCTGGGTCTGGATCCCGAGGCGCTGCTCGCCCAGGCGGCCCTGGAGACCGGCTGGGGCAGGCACGTCATGCAGCGCGGCGACGGCGCGAGCAGTCACAACCTGTTCGGGATCAAGGCCGATGGGCGCTGGGACGGCGATCGGGTGCGCAAGACCACGCTGGAGTACAAGGACGGGGTGGCGCTCAAGACCCGGGCGGACTTCCGTGCCTACGATTCATACGACGCGGCGTTTGCCGACTATGTGCGGTTCGTCAAAGACAATCCGCGCTACCGCGACGCAGTCGCCGCGACGGCGGACCCTAAGGCGTACTTTCGTGAACTGCAGCAGGCCGGCTATGCCACGGACCCGGCGTATGCCAACAAAATCGCTGCGATTCTGGACAGCCCCGCCCTGCGGCAGGCGCGCGACCTGGTCAAAACCGACCAGGCCCTGCCGCTGTAAGGTATGGGATTCGGGTCGCGGTCGGGTTGATCGGAACACACCATGGCGGATCTGCTCAGAACCGGGGTCAGCGCGCTGGGCGCCTTCCAGAGGGTGCTCACCACCACTGGCCACAACATTGCCAACGTCAACACCCCGGGCTTCAGCCGCCAGGTGGTGGATCTGGGCACACGCCCGGCCGATCGCTTCGGCGACGGCTTCGTGGGCAACGGCGTCGACGTGCAGGGGGTGCGGCGGCATTACGACGACTTCCTGGCCGACCGCTATCGCGGCTACACCGCGTCGCGGGCCGGCTTCGAGATCTACGGCGAACGGGTGGCCCTGATCGACAACCTCCTGGCCGACCCCGATGCGGGCCTGGGGACGGCCTTCCAGGGATATTTCGATGCCATGCAGGATGTCGCCACCGATCCGACCTCGGTGCCGGCGCGGCAGGTCATGCTGAACGAGGCGGAGCAACTGGCCAGCCGCTTCCGCGGCCTGAACGCCTGGCTCAAGGACCTGCAACGCGAAGTCAATATCGACTTTGACAACTTCACCTCCGAGGTCAACCAGCTGGGTCGCACGCTCGCCGGCTTGAACGCCCGGATCGCCGAGGCCGGTGGCAGCGGCCAACCGCCCAACGATCTGTTGGACGAGCGCGACCGGGCACTCGACCAGTTGTCCGAGCTGGTCCAGGTCTCCACGGTCCGGCAGGACAACGGTGCGGTCAACGTGTTCGTGGGCAACGGCCAGGCGCTGGTGGTCGACGGCCAGGCCAGCCAGCTGCGCGCGGTGAACGCAACCACCCTGGGCGCCGACCAGCGGCGCCTGCAGCTGGTGGGTCCCAGCGGGTCTGCCATCGACGTCACCGACCAGCTGGCCGGCGGGCGGCTGGGGGGGCTGCTGGCCTTGCGCAGCGAGGTATTGAACCCGGCCCAGGACCAACTCGGCCGGTTGGCCTTCGCCTTCGTGCAGCAGACCAACACCCAGCATCGCGCCGGCATGGACCTCGACGGTGCCCTGGGCGCTGACCTGTTCCAGACCGCGAATCTCAATGCCGGGGTGGTGAACGCGGGCGGCGCGGCCACGGTCAGCCTGAGCCTGGTCGATCCGGCGGCGCTGCAGGCCACCGAGTACCGGCTCGACTTCACCGCGGCGGACGGCTGGTTCATCACGCCCGCCAGCACCGGGGTCCGCGAACTGCTCGGGCCGGGCACCTCGTTCACCCGCGATGGGCTGCAGATCGATGTCGCCGGTGCGCCCAGCGACGGGGACACGCATTACCTGCGCCCCTTCCGTCAGGCCGCCTCGGGCATCGCGATCGCGGTGACTGATCCGCGCGCGGTCGCCGCCGCCGATGCCAGCGCCGCCCCCGACGGGGTGGGCGACAACCGCAATGCCCTGGCCCTGGCCGAATTGCAGCGCAGCCGCGGTCTGGGCGGCGGTACCGCCACCTATGCCGATGCCTACGGGCAACTGGTCGCCGACGTCGGCACCCGGGCGCGCGAGAGCCGCGACGGTGCGCTGGTGCAGGGCAGGCTGGCGGACCAGGTCGAGGCCGCGCGGCAGGCGGTGTCGGGCGTCAACCTGGACGAAGAGGCCGCCAACCTGGTCAAGTTTCAGCAGGCCTACCAGGCGGCCGCGCAGGTCATCTCGGTGGCCAGCACCCTGTTCGACACCCTGCTCGGCGCGGTCCGGAGGTAAGCCATGCGCATCTCGACCCAACAGATCTTCCAGCCCGGCGTGGCGGCCATGCAGGACGCACAGGTCCAGTTGGGGCGGGTGCAGCAGCAACTCGCCACCGGCCAGCGCATGCTCGCACCGGCCGACGACCCGGCCGCCGCGGTGCGGGTGCTGGATCTCAAGGAGGCGGTCGAGACCTACCGCCAGTTCCAGCGCAATGGCGATGCGGTGCGCAGCCGGCTGGAGCAGGAGGAGGGGGTGTTGCAGGGCATGCAGGACCTGCTGCAACGGGTGCGCGAACTGAACGTGCAGGGCAACAACGATACCAACAACGCGGTCGATCGCCGCGCCATCGCCACCGAAGTGCGGCAGCACCTGGAAGGCTTGGTGCAGCTGGTGAATACCCGCGACGCCAGCGGCGACTACATCTTCAGCGGCTTCCGCGTCGGCAGCCCCGCGTTCGGCCCGGACGGTCTGGGTGGCTTCCAGTACGAGGGCGACAGCGGTCAGCGCCAGGTCCAGATCGGGCCGGACCGGCTGGTCGCCACGGGCGATCCGGCGTCGAGCTTTTTCGACAACCTCGTCGCAGCCGGCGGGGGCACGACCAACACCGCGGCCATCCTGGAACGCCTGGCAAGCAGCCTGGAGGCCGACAGCGGCAGTCCCGACACCCTGACCGACCTGAGCACCGCCATGGAGGCGATCGGCAGGGTCCAGGCACAGATCGGCGCCCGGCTCAATGCCGTAGACGCCCAGACCGGCACCAACGACGCCGCCATCGAGGCGCTGGAAATCAACCGCTCCACGCTGGAAGACCTCGACTATGCCGAGGCCGCGACCCGGCTCAACCTGCAGCTGGTCGCCCTGCAGGCCGCACAGCAGAGCTTCGTCCGGATCCAGGGCCTGTCGCTGTTCAATTTCCTGTGAGCGACCGCAGGGCGTCGCAGGAGCGGCGCCCCGCCGCGATACCCCGCCGCGATCGGCTTATTCGTCCCAAACCATCGGGCCGGGGGCGGCCCTCCTACAAAGCAGGCTCCGCGCGCGGCGGCACACCCCGCTGTAGGAGCGGCGCCCCCGCCGCGACCCCCGCGGCGATCGGCTTATTCGCCCCAAGCCATCGGGCCGGGGGCGGCCCTC
The DNA here is from genome assembly GCA_041307205.1 of Gammaproteobacteria bacterium. Lineage (GTDB taxonomy): Bacteria > Pseudomonadota > Gammaproteobacteria > Chromatiales > Chromatiaceae > JARRQB01. The sequence goes on from JBFZDU010000544.1 coordinate 13,168, forward strand.
CTACAAAGCATGCTCGTCGCAAGGTGGCACGCCCCGCTGTAGGAGCGGCGCCCCCGCCGCGATCCGCCCCGTTCCAACCAGCCAGGCGGAGCTCGGTTCGCAACCCAGTCATTCCGTTCCCATTTTCCGGCATTTTGGCGAACCAAAGGATTCAAGTAAGCGCCGTGCGGCCGATAACCCAATCGGAGGCGGTAAATGCCGGAACGACAGTTCGGGTATATCCGCCAAATACAAACCCGGTGTAGAGCAAAGCTCCGCCGGAACTGATTGGAGATACTGCAATGGCACTTGGCATCAACACCAACACCATGTCGCTCAACTCGCAGCGGCAGCTCGGCAAAACCAACAACGGCATCGCCCAGGCAATGGAGCGGTTGTCCTCCGGCCTGCGCATCAACAGCGCCAAGGACGACGCCGCCGGTCTGGCGATCAGCGAGCGCTTCACGACCCAGATCCGCGGCCTGACGGTGGCGGCGCGCAACGCCAACGACGCGATCTCGCTCGCGCAGACCGCCGAAGGCGCGCTGGGCAGCGTGGCCGAGAACCTGCAGCGCGTGCGCGAGCTG
>JBFZDU010000545.1:0-2569 GCA_041307205.1 Gammaproteobacteria bacterium
CGGATCGGGCCCGTCGCATTTTACGGCAGCCGTGAACATGGTTCCCCCGAACGCGCCCCGGTGCCTCAACGCCCCAGACTCCGGGCGGCCTCGGCCCGGGTGTAGAACCGGCCATTCCGCACAAATCCCGCCACCACATTGGGTGTGATCTGGGTGATATTCCCCAGGTGATCGCGTGCCGTCACCCATTCCCCGGGCAAACCATCCAGCACGTGAATCGGCGCCATGCGCCCGTCGGCAAAGCACGAGAGCACCACCCGGCCACTGGAACCGTCCCGGTACGCCGGCACGAAGCCGTCCTGCCGATTGTTCCGGCTGACACCATAAGTACCTGAAAATTCAAGATTTTCTTCGTACAGCAGCGGCCGGCTGAGGCCACCCCCGGCGGCGCACGCAGATCCCAGGCTGGCGTGGTATGCAACAGGCGCAGCGAGTTGTGAGCTTTTTTTGGTCATTTTCCGTTCCCCAAGGCTGCTGCCCGAACCTGCAGCCTCAATCCGGTATTAGCACGGACCGCGCCAATCCGTTCCCTGGGTCGTTTTCACCTCGATCACTACGCCAGGAAGCCGAACGCACACCGCCCGCGGTCGTCTAAGCTAATGCCCAGCGGCCGATCGGGACCCGAAATGACATCGCGCCTCATGACACTTGCGGCCTTACTGCTGCTGACGCCGCCGCTCGCGGCCGACCAGCCCGCGGCGCAACCGGCAGCCGACCAGCTCCGCTTGCAGCAGCTGAACCGGGAGCACCAGCAGCAGTTGGAACAATTGCAGCGCCCACCCGGCCCCGGCTACCCGCCGCCATTGGACGACCGGACCGCGCGCGACCGCCTCAACTACCAGCAGCAGACCGAGCAACGCCGGCTGCAAGACGCGCAGCAGCGGCAGCAGAGCGGGCTGCAACACCGCAGCAAGGTCGCCCCCGCCACGCCGCGCGACCCGGTTCCGGGGTTGATTCAGCAGCAGCAGTTCCGCCTGCAGCAACAGCAACAGCTGCAGCAGTTCCGCCTGCAGCAGCAGTTGCGCCCGCAGCCACCGCCGGTGCGCCCGTTGCGCATGCCCTAGGGGACGACAGCGCCCGGGCCCGGCACAACGGCGCCCCCGGGTGGTCCCGGCTCAGACGTCGAGGCCGCGCCAATGGCCGCCGTGCAACCACGCCCGGGCGGCGACCAGGCACACCCCCCAACCGACCGCCTCGGCCAGCCACACGTAGCTCAGGGGCAGGGCGAACACGAAGGCCGCGAGGTAGGCGCTGACCAGGACGGAGGCGCTCACCAACACCTGGATCGCCAGGATGGCAGCGGTGTCTCCGGTGCCAGCGACCGCGGCGTAGAAGGTCTCCCCCGGGACGGCCAGCAGCATCGCCAGGGCCACCGCCAGCAGCGGCCCGGTCGCCTCGCTGAGCAACGCCGCATCGGGCGTGAACAGCCCCAGCACCCAATCGGGGAACAGCAGGCTGAGCACCAGCAGCGGCAGCACCGCGACATAGCCCAGCACGATCGTCCGCCGCACCAGCGCACCGATCGCCTGCGGGCGCCCCTGCCCGAGCAGGTTGCTGGTCATGGAGCAGACCGCTTCGGCGAAGGCCTCGACCGGAATCAGGAACAACGCAAGGCAGGCATACACGATGTTGGCCGTCGCCAGGGGTTGCTCGCCGAGCCGCTCGACGATCACGAAGAACGCGAACCAGCGCAGCGTCTCCACCAGGGCCTCCATGGCGACCGGCGTCGAGATCCGGGTCAGCCGGTGGGTCAGCGCACCGTTCCAGCGGCCGAAACGCAGCAGGCCGTAGGCGCCGACATAGCGGTGGCGCAGCACGTCCGCGGTGAGGAACAGGAAGGCGGCGACCTCGGCCACCAGCGAGGCGATGGCGGCCCCCTCGATCCCCAGTTCCGGCAGGCCGAACCGGCCGAAGATCAACAAGTAGTCGAGCAGGATATTGGTGCAAGCCAGCACCAGGGTGGCACCGATCAGCACCCGGGTGCGGCCGATGCCGACGTAGAAGGCGGTGTAAGCCAGGCTGCAACCGTGAAACAGCAAACCGAAGGCGGTGATCTGCAGGTAGGCGTCGACCGCGGCATGCACCTGCCCCGAGGCGAAGATCGCGCCCGTCAGCAGTGGCAGCGGGACCTTGATCAGCACCACCAGCAGCAGCGCGGCCAGCAGCAACAGGTACAAGCCCTGGTTGAAGACCGCCCCGATCTCGGCGTCCCGCTCCTGCCCCAGGCGCCGCCCGATGACGATCTGGATCCCGTCGACCAGGCCCAGCGGCGCGAACATGGCCACCGCGTAGATGGCGCCCGCCAGCCCGATGGCCGCCAGCTCTGTCACCCCGTAGTGCGCGAGGAACACGGTGTCGGTGATCTCCACCACGGTCTCGCTGAGCCCCGCCACCATCAGGGGATAGGACAGCCCCCAGATGCGGCGATACTCGGGGCGGAAACGCATGGCGGCGGCGTCCGGTCCGGGACTGGGCAGCTAGACCAGCACCAGGTCGTAGGACTTGCGATTGAGGTGCATGACCATGCAGGAGAGCAGCGCCCCGCTCTTGAGAAACTCGCTCAGGTTGA
>JBFZDU010000546.1:0-6144 GCA_041307205.1 Gammaproteobacteria bacterium
TACAAAGAACTGCTGCAGCGCGCCGAATACGAGGCACTCAAGTTCGAGCTGCAAATCGAGCTGCTGAAGTTGCAGAACTGGGTCAAGGACACGGGCGCACGCTTGGTCATTCTGTTCGAGGGCCGTGATGCCGCCGGCAAGGGCGGCACCATCAAGCGGATCATGGAGCACCTCAATCCGCGTGGCGCGCGGGTGGTCGCGCTCGAGAAGCCGACCGATTTCGAGCGCGGGCAATGGTATTTCCAGCGTTATGTCCAGAACCTGCCGACCGCGGGCGAGATCGTGCTGTTCGACCGGTCCTGGTACAACCGCGCCGGCGTGGAGCGGGTGATGGGCTTCTGTACGCCGCAGGAATACCTGGAATTCATGCGCCAGACCCCGGAGTTCGAACGCATGCTGACACGCAGCGGCATCCGCCTGATCAAGCTTTGGTTCTCGGTCAGCCGCGGCGAACAGCTGCGGCGTTTCAAGAAGCGCGAGCACGATCCTTTGAAGCAGTGGAAGCTCAGCCCCATGGACATCGCCTCGCTCGACAAGTGGGAGGAATATACCGAGGCCAAGGAGGCCATGTTCTTCCACACCGACACCGCGGACGCGCCCTGGACCGTAATCAAGTCGGATGACAAGAAGCGCGCCCGGATCAATGCCATGCGTTACATCCTGCAGCAGATGCCGTACAGCAATAAGGACGAGCGTGTGGCCTGTGCCCCGGATGCGTTGATCGTCGGCATTGCTTCGGAGTTGTACGAAGAGGGCGAGCGCACCATGCTGAGTCCAGCGCGCAGCGCCTGAGTGCTGGCCGGCCGGCTCGGCAGCGCGTATCTGATGAGCCTGCGGAAGTGCTGGGAGCCCCAAGGTTCCCGGCGCGCCCGAACCAAAGAACAAGGAGCGACACACCATGACCGAACACTATGAGCGCCATGCCGAGCGGGTGGTCGCCGGCTTCAAGGAGATGCTGGGAGACGAACTCGTGGCCGCGGTTGGTGACGGCCACTTCGAGGAACTGGCCATGCTGATCGAAGCGGCGATCAGCGGTTCCGTGCTGGCCGAGCTGGAGCGGGCGTCAGAGCAGGTTGCCGCCTTGGCCGTGGCGCTGCGCAAACACGCCGAGCGCTACGACTGACCCGGGGCGCTTGCACGGGCGCGGGTTGCGCCGGTGCCCCACCCCAGCCAGCGGGGGTGGCTGTTGCGGTCACTGTGGCCAGGTGACTTCGTAACCTGAGTTATTCCCGGTTGTTCATGTCAGGGCTTCACATTGCCGGGTTTTTCCGTACAATGCCCCGTTTACCTCGGCCGGAAACGGTCGGACGGCCGCAATTCCAAACAGAGTGTAGAGCATGGTTACGATCCGGCTTGCCCGTACGGGTGCCAAGAAGCGCCCTTTCTACCACATCGTGGTGACCGACAAACGCATGCCGCAGGGCGGGCGTTACATCGAGCGCCTGGGCTTCTATAACCCCGTGGCAACCGGCGGCGAACACCCGTTGCGCGTCGACTTGGCTCGTGTCGAGCACTGGCAGGGACAGGGTGCCCAGCCTACCGAGCGCGTCGCTGACCTGATCAAGCGCTATCGCAAGCAGGCTGCCGACACCGCTGCAGCCGCCTGATCGGGCGCAGCCCCGCCCAACCTGGGGGCCCGCATGCGGGATCGGGGCGAACGGCAGGAGCAGACCTTGACCGAGGGTGACGAGCAGGAGCGGTTCGTCACCCTCGGTCGCGTTTCTGGACTGTACGGCGTGCGCGGCTGGCTGCGCGTCCACGCTGAGACGGAACCGCGGGAGAATATTTTGCGCTATTCGCCCTGGTACCTCGGCCAGGGTGGCCGATGGGAGCCGTGTCGGGTCGAGGACGGGCGGGTGCACGGCAAAGGGGTGGTGGTTAAGCTTGCCGGGTGTGACGACCGTGACTTGGCGGCGACCTTTCTGGACCGGGAAATTGCCGTGAAGCGCCGTCAGCTGGCGGATGATCTGGCACCCGGCGAGTACTATTGGACGGACCTCGAAGGCTTGGCGGTGGAGACGGTCGACGGCGTATCGCTGGGGCGGGTCGACCACCTGTTGGAGACCGGCGCCAACGATGTGTTGGTGGTGGAGGGCGAGCGGGAGCGCTTGATTCCTTACTTGCCGGGCCGGGTGGTGGTCGAGGTCGATCTGGCAGCGCGGCGAATGCGGGTCGACTGGGATCCGGACTTCTGAGGAAAACGGGTGAGATTCGACGTCGTCACCCTTTTTCCCGAGATGTTCGACGCCATGCGGCAGGGCGTAACCGGCCGGGCGCTGGAGCGGCGACTGGCCCAGCTCGCGCTGTGGAACCCGCGCGACTACACCCAGGACGTCCACCGCACGGTCGACGACCGGCCTTACGGTGGCGGACCCGGGATGGTGATGTTGGTCGAACCGTTGCGGGCCGCGATCGGCGCGGCGCGGGCAGCGGCGCCAGCCAGCCGGGTGGCCTATCTCAGCCCGCAGGGCCGGCGCTTCGATCAGGACGTGGCGCGCGAGTTGAGCGGGCGACCGGGACTGATCCTGGTGGCGGGGCGCTACGAGGGTGTGGACGAACGGTTGATCGAGGCCGAGATCGACGAGGAATGGTCGATCGGCGACTACGTGTTATCCGGCGGCGAGCTGCCGGCGATGGTGCTGATGGATACGGTGATCCGGCTGCTGCCCGGGGTGCTGGGCCACCAGGAGTCGGCCGTGCAGGACTCCTATATGGACGGCTTGCTGGACTGTCCGCACTACACGCGGCCCGAAGCGTTGCAGGGGCGTGCGGTACCCGCGGTACTGCGCTCCGGCAATCACGCGGTGATCCGGCGCTGGCGCTTGCAGCAAGCGTTGGGCCGGACCTGGTTGCGGCGCCCCGACCTGCTGGCGCAGCGCCAGCTGACGGTTGAAGAACAGGCTTTACTTGACGAATTCATTCGCACCCACGAGGGTGCCTGAGACAGGAGCAACGGCGATGGGCAACATCATCCAGGAACTCGAAGCGGAACAGATGGGCAAGGAGATCCCGGATTTCTCACCGGGCGACACGGTGGTGGTCAGCGTGAAAGTGAAGGAGGGGGAGCGCGAGCGCATCCAGGCCTTCGAGGGCGTGGTCATCGCCAAGCGCAACCGGGGGCTCAACTCGTCCTTCACCGTGCGCAAGATATCTCATGGCGAGGGCGTGGAACGCGTGTTCCAAACCTACAGCCCGGTGGTGGAAGGTGTACAACTGAAGCGCCGCGGCGACGTGCGTCGCGCCAAGCTTTACTACCTGCGCGGACTCACCGGCAAGGCCGCCCGCATCAAGGAAAAAATCTAGCCGGTCGGCAGCTCCGAACCGGCTTTAAGAGACCGCCGTATTCTTCCGGATACGGCGTTTTTCATTGCCGCGGCGCCGTTCAATCACCGCGACGCCGCGGCACCGTGCCACTGGCGCTGGGCAGTGGTCGGAACAGCCGTCCTTCGGCGTGCAGGAAGCGGATGAAGAACTCGAACAGGATCAGCCGGGTGGTCTGAACGAACACCACCAGGCCCTCGACCAGGATAATGGCGGCGTGGCCGACGAGCAGCAGCGCCACGCGGAATGCCGGGCTCTCGACCGTTTCTACCAGTCCCAGCAGGGTCTGGGACAGCGCGGCATGCGCCAGGGCGAACGCCCCGACGCGCAGAAAGGACAGGGTGTTCAAGCCTAACTCCAGGGCGGAGGCCAACAGCCGGCCGAGGCCTCCGGCCACGTAGGCAAAATAGGGCCGCCGGCAGGTGACCAGCAGCCCGCACAGGGACCATACGGCGGCAAGCGCCATCACGATCCAGCCGGCGCGGTGAAACAACCCCCAGAACGCCCCGACACAGAACACCGGCACGGCGGCGTCGATCAGCAGCCAGCGTCCCAGCTCCCCGCGCCAGTGAGCCTCCAGGGCGGCAGCGAACAACCCGGCGAGGATCACCAGCGCCCCCAGGCCCAGGGGCGCGAGCAGGACCAGGATGGGGTGATCGAGCGGACGCAGCCAGAGCGCCGGGATCGGTTCGTGCAGGCCAAAGGTTTCGCCAAAAAGGACCCCGAACCCCGCCGCCGCCAGGCCGCAGGGCACCAGGAACTTCAGCCGGGCGTGGCGGCGCGACAGCAGCAGGCCGCCAGCGGCCAGGACCAGCCCGTGGCCGACGTCCGGGAACATGAAACCAAACAGGATGGGGACGATTACGGCGAGCAGCGCGGCCGGGTCGAATTCCGCCTGCCCTGGCGTCCCCAGCATGTCGACGAACAGGCGAAACGGATTGGCCCACCAGGACCGGTTGGCCACTACCGGTGGTTGCCGCCCGGGCGGTCCGGGACGAAACAGGATCACCGCCTCGATGTGCGCTGCGCGCAGCGCCGCCTGCAACTCCTGCGGCGCGGCGGCCGTGGTCCAACCGGTGACGTGGCAGTAGTGATGATCCTCGGTCAGGGTAATGGTGTGCTCCAGGTACCAGTGCAACACCGCGGCATCGTTGAGATCGGCGCGCAATTTCGGGTCGGCACGACCACCCGCGAGCGCCTGTTGCATCGCCGCAAGATCCGCGGCCAGCGCCGACTGCCGCTGCGTCAGCAGCGCCTCACGGCGGGGCCAGTCGGCGGCCAGCCAGTGCGGCACCTCGACCGCCCGGCAGTGCTGCAGTCGGGCAGTGAGTTCGGTGGCGGGCCGGCCTTCGGGCAGGCCGGCGACGATGTGGAACTCATGTCGCGGGCCGGTGTAGACCTCCAGAATGGTTCGGCCCGCCACCGGGATCCGCTCCCCGCAATCCGGCGGGCAGGCGAAGATGCGCTTGTATAGAAAGGTGCTGGGGTGGCCGAAGGATGCCAGCGCGGTGGCTTCAGTGCCCATGGCATTCAGGCATTCCTGCAGCAGGTCCAGGTTGTCGCGTTCCGCCTGCAGCCTGCGTTGGCGCCGTTGCAGGCACAGTTGCTGCGCCAGCCAGTGGCGCAGGCGCCGCAATACCGCCTGCGACGTGCGTTCCGGGGTGTCGCTGACCACCAGGTGCGAGGCGGCCGCGGTTGGCAACAGTGTGCTGTAGCGCAGTCTGAGGTCTTCTATTGACCGGATGGTGTGGCGCAGCTGGGCGGTGTCGACCACGGGTGTGGTGACCAGATCCTTGTCCAGCTCGACCTTGCCGGTGTCCGCCAGGGCTTCCAGGACGTACACGGTCTGGGCGCGCGGCACATAGGTCTCAAACCAGTGGGCGGGGGTGGGGTGTAGCGACAAAGTGGCGCCTGCGCGGTGTCTGGCTATGCGCTTTCTTTAAGTCACGGTCGGCTCGCGCGGTGGCGCCACCCTTGACTTGCGCCGAACGCCGGGTGGCGCTGGCAGTTCGAAGACAGCGGAACCTGTCCTCAATCCGATGGCTTGACGGACTCGGGCCCCGGCCATTCAGACCCTGGGGTCCCGCCGTCTGATTCTGGTACCAGGGGCGGGACTCGAACCCGCAAGGTGTCGCCACCGGTGGATTTTGAGTCCACTGCGTCTACCAATTCCGCCACCCTGGCGCGGAGTCCGGGAGTATACCGGGAACCGCCGTGCGGGCAAGAGTCCTTGTGCTAATATTCGGCCGCCATGCGGCTGTCCGATTTCAGGTACGACCTTCCCGACGAACTCATTGCCCAGTTTCCCCTCGAACGGCGGGGTGACAGCCGGCTGCTGTGCCTGAACGGGGCGGATGGCGGCATTGCCGATCGTCGCTTTGCCGAACTGCCGCAGTTACTGCGCCCCGGCGACCTGTTGGTGTTTAACGATACCCTGGTGATGCGCGCTCGCTTGTTCGGCAGCAAGGCCACCGGTGGTCGGGTGGAGATCCTGGTGGAGCGGCTGGAAACGGCGCAACAGGCCCTGGCACAGGTGCGGGCCAGCAAGGCGCCACGCCTGGGTGGGCGCATCCGGGTTGGTGGCAGCGCGCTGGAAGTGCTGGGCCGGGACCGCGACCTGTTCCGGTTGCGCCTGCTTGATGGAGATTTCCATGGCCTGATGGCGACGCATGGCCAGCTGCCGTTGCCGCCCTATATCCGCCGCACCGACACGGCGCTGGACGAGGTTCGTTACCAAACGGTGTATGCCCAACGGCCGGGGGCGGTGGCGGCACCCACCGCGGGGCTGCATTTCGATACCACGATGTTGGCGCGCCTGGCGGA
>JBFZDU010000547.1:0-3234 GCA_041307205.1 Gammaproteobacteria bacterium
GGACACGCGAACAAGCAGCACGGCGCGCGGACCTGGGAGATCTGAACGACTTCGAGGTCATGGTCGCCGAGTTCCATGAGTTCCTGCAGCTGCGTCGGGAAAACACACCGGCCAGGGCCACCGCCTGGGTGTACCGACGACTGCAGTTACTGCGCGAGCGGAAAGTATCCGAACAACACCAGGTCGCACGAGTGGCAGCGCTGGAGTACCTGCTGGAACGCAGCGACCAGCATCTGTAGTCCGTCGCAACGCCCGACCGTAAACCAGCCCTCCGTCGCGCCGTTACCCAAGGGGAGAACAGCGCGCGGTTGCGGTGCCACGTATTGCGCAGCACGCCCAGGTTCGGTCTGATGTGGCATCCCGTTGCCTGGCACTGACCTGCGCCGGCACACGGAGACAGGAGAACCGATGACGGGCGCGGCCGATGTTTGACGATTACATAAGCCTGGACAACACACCCCTGTACCAAAGCGCGTCAGGCAACGCGGAGGTCTGTCAACTGCTATGGGGCGACGGGGTGCGTTTCGACGGAGCGGCGGGTAGAGGCATACGCCGGCCCGTGATTGCGCGCGGTGGCCGGCGCGGCTTCGTCGCCAAGGAGGCCCTGGGCGGCGCCTCCTTGCTCGAGTTCTATTTCATCGACGTGGGCCAGGGTGACGGCATTCTGATCAAGACCCCAGGTTTCCGACACCTCATGATTGATGGCGGCTACCCGCGCGCGATGCAGGAGACGGGAAAAAACGCCGCCGATTTCGTCGACTGGAAATTTTGCAAGGACTACGGTATGGCGACCATCGAACTCGACGCCATGCTGGCATCGCATTGCGATGCCGATCATTTCGGGGGTCTGGACGACCTGCTCGACCTTGCCCGGCAAGCCGAATTCGATGCCAGTGCCGTCACGGTCGAGGCCCTCTATCATCCGGGCCTCTCGTGGTGGAAGGAAGCCAGCGGCAAGACCCTCGGCACCTCCACCAGCGTCGGTGCAGCAGGTTTCTGGACCCAGTTGCTGGGTGGCCGGGCGCATGCCAAGCGCGCCACGACCGGCGGTGACGGCGAGCAATTGCATGGCTGGTGGCACGACTTTATCGAGCGGGCCCTGGACACCAGGACCCGCGCCGGCACGCCGACCCCTATTCAGCGGCTCAGCCATATCAATCAGTACCTGCCTGGGTTTGGCCCGAATTCTGCCGGCGAGCCCAGCATTCGAGTGTTGGGCCCATTGGAATTCGACGTTGGCGGCAAACCGGGCGTGCGCCGCTTCCCCGGCGACGCCGGCCAGAACAGCAACGGCGCCGGCCTGCTGCTGCGAGTTGACTATGGGCGAACCCGCGTCATGCTGACCGGGGATCTGGACAGAGTCAGCCAACAGGTCCTGCTCGACGATTACACCGGTCAACGCGCAGAGTTTCTGTGCGATGTCGCCAAGACCTGCTACCACGGAAGCGAGGACGTCTCCTACCGCTTCCTGCAGGCTATGCAACCGGCCGCGACCGTCATTTTCTCAGGTGACAACGAAGGACATGACCACCCTCGCCCATCGATCGTGGCGGCCAGCGCCATCACCGGACACCTGGAACTGGACACCGAGAACGACGATCTGCTGACGCCGTTGGTCTACACGACCGCACTCGCCCGTGGCATCGAACTCGGGTTTCCCAAGCGGCTGGAGACCCTGGACGCCGCGGGTGCGGTGGCCGACACCATGAGCGGTCAGTCCCTATATCGGACCGCCCTGCACCTGACCAAGACCAAGCGGACGCAGGTGAAGCTCGGCGCGGCGATGGTGGTTGGTGGCTTGGTGTACGGGCTGGTCAATGTCCGGACCGACGGCGACAAGATTCTCTGCGCAACCATGAACGAGCACGACGGCAGTTGGCGGATCAAGACCTTCCGGTCGCGTTTCTGACTGGCAGCTGCACCCAGGACCACCGCTGGATTACTCCGACCTTCCGGGCCGGCCGCGCTCGAAAACCCGCTGAGCGCCCCGCAACCTCATGCCGCACCGCTAGCGCAGGGCACAGCTACTGTTTGCCAGTCGGCGCATTCCTATCAGTTCGTTTCAATTTACCAAGAATTTACTTTTGACTTCACTCTGTCAGCCGTTTTTTCTCCCCGACAGGACCAGCATACTCGCCGCAAAACGCATAGGGCCTTGAACCATTAATAAATAATAATTTATGAATTGTTTTGCGTCAGATGAGCGACGAAATCCAGCCGCTAACGTCAACCCGACCCGGAAATTTCTGTCGTCTCTGCTATGTTGAAACCATAAATAAATAACATCTTAGCTTGACAATTCTTGAATCCCATCAACGTAACGAATCGGGCCAACTGGCCGGAGGTTTGCCATGCGATTGGACCACCAAGAGAGAATCGAGGATAAAAAGCGGGTCAATATCCCCTCATTGATAGTTGAGGGACGGAGCATAGCCACGGACGATCAAGGCTTCCTGCTCGATTTCAACGATTGGAGCCCGGCTGTCGCCGAGGCCTTGGCGGCGGCAGACGGGGTTGAACTCCAGGAAGATCATTGGACCTTGATCGGTTTCCTGCATCGCTTTTACAAAGAGTACGAGATCGCCCCGCAGATGCCGGTACTCTCACGCAACCTTTGCAAGGACCAGCAGAACTGTCGCTGGAGCAGGCCTTATATCAAGCAACTCTTCCCCGATGGCGCGAGGACTGCCTGCCGTTACGCGGGGCTGCCGGCCCCCGTCGGGACCGGATGCCTCTGACCGGAAACGGGTACTTCCAGCCCAACCAATAAGTCAGATGTGCTGGCGGCGGCAACCCATGCCGCGCCAGCACATATCCCGTCTGCCCGGGCGGTCAACAGCACAGCCACCGGCCTAGGTAGCCCGAGTGGGCAGAGTCCGTGAACGTCTTGCAACCCCGCGCGAGCCACCCCCGCCTCACCGGCAGCAAGTAGACTACTGCGCACGGCCGGCGGACTGACCTGCAAGGGTTTGGCCATATATGGAGGCTGAGCCCGGAATCGAACCGGGGTGCACGGATTTGCAGTCCGCTGCATGACCACTCTGCCACTCAGCCCGAGCGACTTGACCGACGGTGGCGTCGGGTGAAACGAAAAGCCCCGCGAACGCGGGGCTAAGCGTAACTTGGAGCGGGAAACGAGACTCGAACTCGCGACCCCAACCTTGGCAAGGTTGTGCTCTACCAACTGAGCTATTCCCGCCGGAAGCCCGGTATTGTAGCCAGCGCGCCGATCCT
>JBFZDU010000548.1:0-4345 GCA_041307205.1 Gammaproteobacteria bacterium
CCGTGATTCCCCTGCCTGCCCGCGAAGGGCCCCCGGGCGTACTGCTCGAAGTCCAGCAGGTCGATCGGCAGCTGCGCATCAATCGCGAGGAACAGTTACTGTCGCAACAACAGGCCACCCGCGACGTCGTGCGGGGTTTGGCGCACGAAATCAAAAACCCCCTCGGCGGTTTACGCGGCGCGGCGCAACTGTTGCAGGCGGAGCTGCACGACCGCGAGCTGCGCGAATACACCGAAATCATCATCCAGGAAGCCGACCGCCTGCAAAACCTGGTCAACCGGATCCTGGGCCCCAACCGCCTGCCGGCCTACCAGGCGCTGAACATTCATAGCGTGTTGGAGCGGGTGCGCTCGCTGGTGCAGGCGGAGGTCGGTCAGCGCCCCGCGTTGGTGCGCGATTATGATCCATCGATTCCCGAGCTGATCGGGGATGCCGACCAACTCATCCAGGCGGTGCTCAACATAGTGCGCAACGCGGCCCGCGCGGTCGGGGCGGATGGTTGCATCTTGTTGCGTACCAGGGTGCAGCGGCAGTTCACCATCGGCAGCACCCGCCATCGGCTGGTTGCCCAGATCGACATTACAGACAACGGCCCCGGCGTGCCCGAGGAGATCCGTGACCGGTTGTTCTACCCGATGGTAACCTCGGGAACCGGGGGTATGGGTTTGGGGTTGTCCATCGCCCAGTCGCTGATCAATCAGCACAAGGGCCTCATCGAATGCAAGAGCAAGCCGGGCGAGACGGTGTTTACCGTGTATCTGCCCGTGGAGACCTGACATGTCGCAGGGAAACCGTGTCTGGATCATCGACGACGACCGCTCCATCCGCTGGGTGCTGGAAAAGGCGCTCGGCAAGGCGGACCTCCAGACCACCAGCTTTTCCAACGCCACCGGGGTCATGGAGGCGCTGGAGCGCGAGCAACCTGACGCCATAGTGACCGACATCCGTATGCCCGGCATGGATGGCCTGACCTTGCTCGAGCGCATACACGGCGTCTACCCGGATATCCCGGTGATCATCATGACCGCCCACTCCGATCTGGAAAGCGCGGTCAGTGCCTATCATGGCGGCGCCTTCGAGTACCTGCCCAAGCCGTTCGACGTCGAGGAGGCGGTCGAGCAGGTACGGCGTGCTTGTCGCCACCGCGGTCAGACGCGTGCGGGCCGCGACGAGGCCCATGGCGGAGCGACCGAGATCATTGGCGAGGCCCCGGCCATGCAGGAGGTGTTTCGTGCGATCGGACGGCTCGCTCGTTCCAATATCACGGTGCTCATCAACGGCGAGTCCGGGACGGGCAAAGAGTTGGTTGCGCACGCCTTGCACAAGCACAGCCCCCGCAGCGAGCGGCCGTTCATCGCCCTTAATATGGCGGCGATTCCGCGCGACCTGCTCGAATCGGAGTTGTTCGGCCACGAGCGTGGCGCCTTCACCGGCGCGCAGAACCGGCGCGTGGGGCGCTTCGAGCAGGCCAATGGCGGCACCCTGTTCCTGGACGAGATCGGCGACATGCCGGCGGAACTGCAGACCCGCCTGCTGCGCGTGCTGGCCGATGGCGAGTTTTACCGTGTCGGTGGTCACGAGCCGGTGAAGGTGGACGTCCGCATCATTGCCGCCACCCACCAGAACCTGGAGCGCCTGGTGGCTGATGGACGGTTCCGCGAGGATCTGTTTCATCGCCTGAACGTGATCAGGGTCCACCTCCCGGCCCTGCGGGAACGTCGCGAAGACATTCCGTTGCTGATGAACCACTTCCTGAAGACGGCCGCCAAGGAGCTGGGAGTCGATGCCAAGACGTTGCTCCCGGACACTGTCGAGGAATTGAAGAAATTCGAATGGCGCGGCAACGTCCGCCAATTAGAGAACACTGCGCGCTGGTTGACGGTCATGGCCTCAGGGCAGGAGATCCATGTCGAGGACCTGCCGCCGGAGCTGCGTGAGTCCCGCCAGGTGCAGTCATCGGGTGGAGACTGGCGCAGCGCCCTGCGCGGCTGGGCCCGCCAGAGTCTGGGGACGGGCCGCACTGGCTTGTTGGACGAGGCCATGCCCGAGTTCGAGACCATCATGATCGAAGTGGCGCTGGAGCATACCGGCGGGCGCAAGCAGGACGCCGCCAAATTGCTTGGCTGGGGTCGCAATACCCTGACCCGCAAGATCAAGGAGCTGGGCCTGGAGGATGAGCACCGCGAGGCCTCCTGAGGGCACCCTGCCGCCACAGCGGCGCCTTTCCATTCCTCCCCGAGTCGTTAAAGTAGATGCCAACGACCACAGGGGAGAATAGCAATGGCCGAAAACCAGATTCTGCTCGGCGGCGCCGGCGAACGGCAGATCCTGCTCGATGCCGGCATGGCCAACCGCCATGGCCTGATCACCGGTGCCACCGGCACTGGCAAGACCGTCACCCTGCAGCTGTTGGCCGAGAGTTTCTCGCGCTTCGGCGTACCGGTGTTCACGGCGGACATCAAGGGCGACCTGTCCGGCGTCGCGCGGCCCGGTACCGAACACCCCAAGATCAGCGAGCGCGTCGCCCGGATCGGTATCAGCGACCACGTTTTCGAAGGCTGCCCGGTGCTGTTCTGGGACGTGTTCGGCCGGCATGGCCACCCGGTTCGCACCACCATTTCCGAGATGGGTCCGGTCCTGCTCGCCAATTTGCTGGAACTCAATGAGACCCAGGAAGGCATATTACACATCGCCTTCACCCTGGCCGACCGCGAAGGCTTGTTGCTGCTGGACCTCAAGGATCTGCGCGCCATGCTCAATTGGGTGGCGGACAATGCCGCCGAGTTGGCCCGCGAATACGGCAATGTCACCAAGCCGTCGGTGGCCGCCATGCAGCGCCGCCTGCTGGTCCTACAGCAATCCGGCGCCGAGCAGTTCTTCGGCGAACCGGCGATTCGGATCGAGCACCTGATGCAGACCGATTTTTCCGGTCGCGGTGTGATCAGTCTGCTGGATGCCACTACCCTGTACCACTCGCCGCGTATCTACGCGACCTTCCTGTTGTGGCTGCTGTCAGAGTTGATGGAAGAGTTACCCGAGCGCGGTGACGCGCCACTCCCCCGGCTGGTGTTTTTCTTCGACGAGGCGCATCTGTTGTTCGCCAACGCCCCCAAGGCGCTGGTCGAAAAGATCACTCAGGTGGTGCGCCTGATCCGCTCCAAGGGCGTGGGGGTTTTCTTCGTCACCCAGTACCCAGACGACGTCCCCAGTGCCGTCATCGGCCAACTCGGCCACCGCGTCCAGCACGCCCTACGCGCCTTCACCCCGCGCGACCGCAAGGCGGTGAAGGCCGCCGCCGAGACTTTCCGGCAGAACCCGGCGCTCAACACCGAGGCTACTATCATCGAGCTGGGCGTCGGCGAGGCGCTGGTCTCGACTCTCGACGCCAAGGGTCGGCCGAGCGTCGTGGAGCGGACCCTAATCGCGCCGCCGCGTTCGCGCATCGGTCCGCTGGCCGCCGCGGAGCGTGCCGAACTACTCGGCCGCTCACCGCTCAAGGGCCTCTATGACCAAGCGGTCGACCGCGCCTCGGCCTACGAGCTGCTCAAGGAACGCGAGGCGGAGCTGGAGCGGAAGCGCCAGGAGGCCGCGCTGGCGGCAGAACGGGCCGCCCAACAGGCACGGGAGGCCAAGGAACGGGACCGCGCGGCGCGGCGCGGCAGCAACCGCCAAGGCATTGGGGAGGCCTTCGCCAAAACCGTCGTGCGCACCATCGGAACGAGTCTGGGTCGGCAGATCGTGCGGGGCATCCTCGGCTCGATTATCGGCGGGCGAGGGCGCTGAGTCGCGCGCGTGCCGCACCCAGGGTGTTGGCGGCTAAAGCATGGATGTCGGCGACTACCCGCGCTGAGTCTTGCCAACGGAAAACATGGCGCATTCCGTGGGCTGTCCTGGCGCCGTTTCCGGGATAATCCACCACCCGACTGCGTCGCCCATGAGACCATACGACCCATGGATGCCACCCACATCGAATTGCCAGGTTCCATCATCGCCGCCGTCAGCGTGTCCGACGACACCGTGCGGATTCGTTTCGAGCCCGCCTACTTGATCAAGTCCATGACCGGCTCGCAGGAGCGAACCAAGTGGCGCCAGAACGGCGAATTGGTGTTCGCGGGGGCCGAGCTGGCGGGTGAGGTGCCGCTGCTGCCGGCCGAGTGCCGGGGTGGCGACGTGGGTGAGAACGTCTACACCTATCGGGACATGGTACCGGTACCGTTGCACAGCCGCGGCCGCGCCCATTGCACACTGCGGGTCGGCGATGCCCTAGTGCGGGTCGAGGCCGAGGGAGTGCAACTCCTGATGGATGATGTACCGAGGTACATTGAGCACCTCCGGCCGGCTTAGT